>NZ_LEKR01000003.1:0-180975 GCF_001580555.1 Stenotrophomonas sp. DDT-1 | reverse complement strand
CTCGCCGAAGGTATCGAAGCCGCGGAAGTCGACCAGGATCACGTTGACCACGTTCTGGCCGTAGGCCTCGGGCAACGCGCGGGCGAGCAGCTCGCCGGCCATGGTGTTCGGCGGCAGGGTCATCGCCGAATAGGCCAGCGCGCCAAGCCCGGCACCGGCGATGATCGCGATCACCGCGTCGCGGCGCTTGCGCCAGCGCGGCCGCTCCGGGCCGGACTGCGCAGGCAGGTAGTTCATGCCCAGCAGCATCAGCACCAGCGTCACCATCTCCACCAGCAGCTGGGTGAGGGCCAGGTCGGGCGCGGACAGGAACACGAAGGTCAGCGCCACCATCAGGCCGACGCCGCCGACCAGCAGCACCGCCAGCAGGCGCTGCTTGTAGATGCGCAGGGTGGCGACCGCGCAGGCCATCATCACCAGCCACAGGGCCCAGCCCAGCAGCGGAATCGGCTGCGGCGCGGTCCAGTTCGGCGAGGCAGGGTTGGCCACGAACGGCGCAGCGGCAACCACGATCGCCACCAGCACCAGGCCCAGCAGCATGCGCTGCAGGCTGCCATTGGCGATGCCGCTGGTCAGGCGCATGGCCAGCGCGGACACGGCGTCCAGCTGGGCGTGGAACACGTTGCGGCCCGTGCTGACATTGGTCACGGCATGCAGGTTGATCAGCCTGCGCAGGCCGAAGTACAGCGCCACGCCACCGACCACGCCGATCGCGCTCATCGCCAGCGGCAGGTTGAAGCCGTGCCACACCGCCAGGCTGTATTCGGGCATGGCGGTGCCGAGGATCGAGGCCGCAGCGGCGTGCAGCACCGGCGCGACGGTCAGTGCGGGTGCCACGCCCACCGCCACACAGATCACCACCAGCAGCTCCACCGGCACCTTCATCCAGCGCGGCGGCTCGTGGGGCACGCGGTCCAGGTCGTGCGGGCCAGTGCCGAAGAAGGTGTCGTGCACGAAGCGCAGGCTGTACGCCACGCCGAACACACCGGCCAGCAGCGCAGCGATCGACACCGCCGTGCGCATCGCGCCCGGGCCGCCACCGGCGGTCAGTGCCTCGGCGAACAGCATTTCCTTGGACAGGAAGCCGTTGAGCAGCGGGATGCCGGCCATCGCCAGCGAGGCGATGATCGCCAGCGCACTGGTGAACGGCATCAGCCTGCGCAGCCCCCCCAGCTTGCGCATGTCGCGGGTGCCGGTTTCGTGGTCGATGATGCCGGCGGCCATGAACAGCGAAGCCTTGAAGGTGGCGTGGTTGAGGATGTGGAACACGCCGGCGACCACCGCCATCGGCGTGGACAGGCCGAACAGCAGGGTGATCAGGCCCAGGTGGGAAATGGTCGAGTACGCCAGCAGGCCTTTCAGGTCGTGCTGGAAGATCGCGTTCCAGGCACCGATCAGCAGGGTCAGCGCGCCGATGCCGCTGACCGTATAGAAGAACAGGTCGCTGCCGGCCAGCGCCGGATGCAGCCGCGCCAGCAGGAACACGCCGGCCTTCACCATGGTGGCCGAGTGCAGGTAGGCCGAGACCGGGGTCGGCGCTGCCATCGCGTGCGGCAGCCAGAAGTGGAACGGGAACTGCGCGCTCTTGGTGAAGATGCCGGCCAGCACCAGGAACAGGGCGTACGGGTACAGCGTGCTGGCGCGGATCTGCTCGCCGGCGGCCAGCACCACATCCAGGTCGAAGCTGCCGACGATGCGGCCGATCAGCAGCACGCCACCGAGCAGGGCCAGGCCGCCGCCGCCGGTGATCACCAGCGCCATGCGCGCGCCTTCGCGTGCGTCCTGGCGGTGCGACCAGAAGCCGATCAGCAGGAACGAGCTGATGCTGGTCATTTCCCAGAAGATCATCAGCAACAGCAGGTTGCCCGACAGCACCATCCCCAGCATCGCGCCCATGAACAGCAGCAGGTAGCAGTAGAAGCGGTGCGCGTTGTCCTGCTGGCTGAGGTAGTAGCGCGCATACAGCACCACCAGGGCGCCGATGCCCAGCACCAGCCCGGCGAACATCCAGGCCAGCCCGTCCAGGCGCAGGGTGAAGTCCAGGCCGATCTGTGGAAGCCAGGGGACCAGGGTGCGAACCACCTGGCCATCGAGCACCGCCGGGGTCAGCCAGCCGAGGATGGCCAGCCCGCCCAACGGCGCCAGCGCCGCCAGCCAGGCAGCAGTCGAGCGCGAACTACGGGGGAAGGCCGCAACAGCCGCTGCCATCAGGAACGGCAGGGCCAGCAGCAGGGGCAGGCTGGAGAGCATGCAGGGAATCCATGATTCACGAGCAGGTCAGGGAGAATAACAGGCTGCGAAATGTCGCCGAAACCCATCAAACAGCGATCAATTGCATGTAACGTTCGCTGATTCATTTTTTCTGCGGCGCAACATCACGTTCCTGCGGTCCCTCCCGGTTGCCCTCGGGGGACACCCTACGCCCACGCAGGGAGACCGCAGGCCCTGTCGCACAGGGGCTGCCGTCAACAGACGGGAGGCGGGGAGCGAGTCACCGGCGCAGGCTGGCAGGGCCGCCGTGGAGTGTGGGTGATGGAATTCGCCCGTTCAGGAAACGACGGCCGCTGTCGACCGCCGGCGATCAGTAGCGCCAGTCGAGCTTGCGATAGAACTTGGCCATCACCCAGGCCGGGCCGATCAGCAGGTAGGTCAGGTCGGTCAGGAAGCTGGGCTTGCGACCCTCGAACGTGTGGCCGATGAACTGCGCGATCCAGGCCACCACGAACACGCCCACCGCCAGCCAGCGCAGCGCCTGCAGGCCGATCTCGGCCTCCAGCAGGCGGCACAGGCAGCCGAATACGAAGAACTGGACGAGCATGCCGATGCCCAGCGGGCGCGACAGCTTGTTGTAGAAGCACCAGGCGCTGAACATCGCGAACGCCGACCAGATGCCGTACTGGAACCAGGTGATCAGCGGCGGCAGGCACCACAGCAGGGCCACCACCGACCACAGGATCGCCGGCACCGCCACCACGTGGATGCGCTGGTTGATCACGTTGCGGTGGTCGTCGGAGTAGCTGGCGAAATAGCGGTCGATCGGCCGCGCAAGCTCGGTGGATGTCTGCATGCTGCGTCGCTTCCTCGGACAACGGTAGTGCCGGCCGCTGGCCGGCAAACCAGAGCATAGCCGAGTTCGCGACGTTGCCGGCCAGCGGCCGGCACTACCGAACGCGCCCCCAGCCTTTGCGGCCAGGGGCGCAGGCGGATCAGTCGACGCTGATCCCGGCCAGGCGCTGCAGCGCCTCGGCGTACTTGGCGCGGGTGCGCTCGATGATGTCGGCCGGGATGTTCGGACCCGGGGCGGTCTTGCCCCAGTCCAGCGTCTCCAGGTAATCGCGCACGAACTGCTTGTCGTAGCTCGGCGGGCTGGTGCCCACTTCGTACTCGTCGGCCGGCCAGTAACGCGAGGAATCCGGCGTCAGCATCTCGTCCATGATGTACAGCCGGCCATCGGCGTCGGTACCGAACTCGAACTTGGTGTCGGCCAGGAGGATGCCGCGCTCGCGGGCGTAATCGGCGGCGAACTTGTAGATGCGCAGGGTGGCGTCGCGCACCCGCTCGGCCAGTTCCGCACCGACCTGCTTCACCATCGCGTCGAAATCGATGTTCTCGTCATGGTCGCCGACTGCGGCCTTGGTCGAGGGTGTGAAGATCGGCTCGGGCAGCTGTTCGGCCTGGCGCAGGCCGTCGGGCAGGTCGATGCCGCTGACCTTGCCGGTGCGCTGGTAATCCTTCCAGCCGCTGCCGATCAGGTAGCCGCGGGCGATCGCTTCCACCGGCACCGGCTTCAGCTTGCGGGTGACCACCGCGCGCTTGGCGTACAGCGCCGGGTCCACGCCTTCGGGCAGCACGCTGGCCACGTCGATGCCGGTCAGGTGGTTGGGCATCAGGTGCGCGGTCTTGGCGAACCAGAAGTTGGAGACCTGGCAGAGCATCTCGCCCTTGCCCGGGATCGGGTCGGGCAGGACCACGTCGAACGCCGACAGGCGATCGGTGGCCACCATCAGCAGGTAGTCGCCCGGCGGGGTTCCGGCTGGCAGCCGCTCGCGCGGGATATCGAACACATCACGCACCTTGCCGCGATGGCGCAAGGGCAGGCCGGGGAGATCGGATTGCAACAGCGTGGTTGGCACGGGCACTCCTGGGGCGTTGTCGATACGGCTGCTGCCCAACGGACCCGGCGGGCCCGCTGACCAGCGGGCGGCCTAGTGTAAAGCCGTCCGGGCCCGCTGTGACGTAAAATGAGCGTCCATTTCGTCGGTCGACCCCGGAGCGCCATGCGCTGGTACGGAAAACTGCTCGGATTCATCGCCGGCGCCCTGCTGTTCCGGCCCAATCCGCTGTTCGGCGCGGTGGTCGGCCTGCTGATTGGCCACGCCTTCGATTCGGACTGGTTCCGCCTGAACAAGGAGAACCCGTACCGGGAGCTGGGGCTGACCTCCGAGGCCACCGATGCCGAGATCGAGCGCGCCTACCGCAAGCTGATCTCGCAGTACCACCCCGACAAGCTGGGCGGTGCCGCCCCCGAGCTGCAGCAGCAGGCCGAGCAGAAGTCGCGGCGGATCAACGCCGCCTACGACCGCATCAAGACCCTGCGCAAGCGCTGACCCGACAGTCCCGCCTGCGGGCGGGAGAATCCTTTCCCCGTTCCGAAGGCCCCGGCCATGTCCAACTGCCTCATCGCCCCGTCCATTCTCTCCGCCAACTTCGCCCGCCTCGGCGAGGAAGTCGACAACGTCCTCGCCGCCGGTGCGGATTGGGTCCACTTCGACGTGATGGACAACCACTACGTGCCGAATCTGACCATCGGCCCGATGGTCTGCCAGGCCCTGCGCAAGCACGGCGTCACCGCGCCGATCGACGTGCACCTGATGGTCGAGCCGGTGGACCGCATCATCCCGGACTTCGCCGAGGCCGGTGCCACCTACATCAGCTTCCACCCGGAGGCCAGCCGCCACGTGCACCGCACCATCCAGCTGATCCGCTCGCTGGGCTGCAAGCCGGGCATCGTGCTCAATCCGGCCACCCCGGTGGACATCCTCGACTGGGTGCTGGACGACCTGGACCTGGTGCTGCTGATGTCGGTCAACCCGGGCTTCGGCGGCCAGGCCTTCATTCCCTCGGCGCTGGACAAGTTGCGCGTGGTCCGCCAGAAGATCGATGCCAGCGGCAAGGACATCCGCCTGGAGATCGACGGTGGCGTGAAGGCCGACAACATCGGTGAGATCGCTGCCGCCGGCGCCGACACCTTCGTGGCCGGTTCGGCCATTTTCAACGCCAGGACCAGCTACCAGGACGTGATCGCGCAGATGCGCGCCAACGTCGCTGCGGCACGGGGCTGAGCCATGAGTACGGTGGCCGTGTTGAACATTCGCCCGGCCACCGTGGCCGATGCTGGCCTGATCCTGCATTTCATCCGCGAGCTGGCGATCTACGAGAAGGCCGAGCATTCGGTGCAGACCGATGAGATCGGCATCGCCGAGAGCCTGTTCGGCGCCGACGCCACCGCCCGCGCGCTGATCTGCGAGGCCGACGGCGAGGCCATCGGCTATGCGGTGTACTTCTACAACTACTCCACCTGGCTGGGCCGCAAGGGCATCTACCTGGAAGACCTGTACGTCAGCCAGGAAAAGCGCGGTGCCGGTGCCGGCAAAGCGTTGCTGAAGTACATCGCACGCCAGGCCGTGGCCGAGGGTTGCGGTCGTTTCGAATGGTCGGTGCTGGACTGGAACACTCCGGCCATCGAGTTCTACACCGCTGCTGGCGCGAAACCGCAGGATGAGTGGACCGTGTACCGGCTGCAGGGGCAGGCGCTGCACGATTTCGCCGACGGTTGACGTGAAATGCATCCACGCATGGCGTGGATCTACTGCCGGCAAAAAAAGGCCACGCCAATCACTGGCGTGGCCTCGCTGCATGCGTGGGAGGCTGATCCTGCCTCCATCCGTCGTCCCTGCTATGGCCTTCCATTCTCCAGCAGCTGAATGACATCTGCGTGACATTCACCGCGGGCAAACAGCGCGTTGCTAGCCTGTGCCACCGCATCCCTGGAAGCTCTGCATGACCACCCCGCGCTGGCGCCTGATCCTCAACGGCAAATCCGCCGGCAACGATGAGTTGCGCGACGCCGTCGGCCATTGGCGCGGACAGGGCGTGCAGCTGGAAGTGCGGGTGACCTGGGAGGACGGTGACGCCGAGCGCTATGTCGCCGAGGCGATCGATCATGGCGTGGATGTGATCGTGGCCGCCGGTGGCGATGGCACGCTCAGTGCGGTGGCCGAGACACTGGCGCATCGTGAGGAGCTGGCAGATGCGCTGCCCTCGCTGGCGCTGGTCCCGATGGGGACCGCCAACGATTTCGCCACGTCGGCAGGCATTCCCACCGAGCCCGCCGATGCCCTCGCGCTGATCGGCCAGGTGCCGGCACGGCCCATCGACCTGTTGCGCGTGGATGCCGATGGCACGCCCTGGTGGTGCGCCAACCTCGCCAGTGGTGGCTTCGGCACGCAGGTGACGGTGGAGACCGATGCCGGCTTGAAGAAGATGCTCGGTGGGCTGGCCTACGTGATCACCGGCATCGCCAAGCTGGGCCGCATCGAGCCGATCGCCGCGCGGCTGTCCGGCCCGGACTTCGCCTGGGAAGGTGACTTCATCGCGCTCGGCATTGGCAATGGCCGGCAGGCCGGCGGTGGCCAGCAGCTGTGCCCGCAGGCACTGATCGATGATGGGCTACTGGATGTCACGGTGCTGCCGGAGCTGGAAGGCGAGGTCACCGCCACCCTTGGCCATATGCTGAAGGCGGGCACCCAGGCCGCACTGGAACAACTCGCCACGCGCGCGCGGTTGCCGTGGCTGCAGGTGGAATCCGAGCGTCCGTTGACGCTCAACCTGGACGGCGAACCGGTGCAGGCCCGTCACTTCCGCGTCGAGTGCGTGCCGGGCAGGGTGCGGATGCACCTGCCGGTCGGTTGCCCGTTGCTGGACGGGCAGGGGTAGAGTCATCGGTCCCCGTGGCCGCTGCGGGCGTCCCGTGGTTCAGTCTCCCGGGGTTCCCCTGCCGTCCAAGCTGCGATACAGTCAAGGGGTGTCCAGCCTGACGACCCCGCATACTCTTTCTTCCGCACGCCGTTGGTGGCGATGGTGGCCCGTTGCCGTCGTCCGCCCCCATAACGCTGTGTCCCGGAAGGAAAGTCGTCTTGAACTCGCACGCTCAGTTTCAGCAGCAGGCCGCTGAAGGCCACACCCACATTCCCGTCGTCCGCGAAGTGCTGTCCGACCTGGACACGCCGCTCTCGGTCTATCTGAAGCTCGCCGACGGCCCCAATACCTACCTGTTTGAATCCGTCGAAGGCGGCGAGCGCTTTGGTCGTTACTCGATCATCGGCCTGCCGGCGCGCCGCGTGTATGCCTTCCACGGCCACACGCTGACCGTGCGCGAAGACGGCCAGATGGTGGAAACCCGCGAGGTGGCCGACCCGTTCGCCGAGGTCGAGGCGCTGCGCAGTGCTCACTCGGTGCCCAAGCTGGACGGCCTGCCGGGCTTCACCGGTGGCCTGGTCGGCTGGTTCGGTTTCGAATGCATCGGCTACATCGAACCGCGCCTGGCGCCGCCGGCCGGCCGTGATGAACTGGGCACCCCGGACATCCTGCTGCTGGACTCCAATGAGCTGGCGGTGTTCGACAATCTCAAGGGCCGGCTGTACCTGATCGTGCATGCCGACCCCCGGGTCGAGGGCGCCTTCGAGCAGGCGCAGGCGCGCCTGGATGCACTGACCGTCAAGCTGCGCGCACCGGGCGCCGGTTATCCCGCCCCGCTCAACAGTGATGTGCTGGACGAGTCCGATTTCGTCTCCGGTTTTACCCGCGAAGGCTTCGTCGATGCGGTCCAGCGCAGCAAGGAATACATCCGCGCCGGTGACATCTTCCAGGTGGTGCTCAGCCAGCGCCTGAGCGTGCCGTTCAAGGCGCGCCCGGTGGATGTGTACCGCGCGCTGCGTGCACTGAACCCGTCGCCGTACATGTACTTCCTGGATGTCGGCGACCTGCAGGTGGTCGGCTCGTCGCCGGAAATCCTGGTGCGTCTGCAGGATGGCGAAGTCACCGTGCGCCCGATCGCCGGCACCCGCCCGCGTGGCGCCACGCCCGAGCTGGACCTGGCACTGGAAGCCGAGCTGCTGGCCGACCCCAAGGAACGCGCCGAGCACCTGATGCTGATCGACCTCGGCCGCAACGATGCCGGGCGCGTCTCCAGGGCCGGTACCGTGGAAGTGGGCGAGCAGTTCGTGATCGAACGCTACAGCCATGTCATGCACATCGTCAGCGAAGTGACCGGCCAACTGCAGCCGGGCCTGAGCTATGCCGACGTGCTGCGCGCCACCTTCCCGGCCGGCACCGTCAGCGGCGCGCCAAAGATCCGCGCGCTGGAAGTGATCCGCGAACTGGAGCCGATCAAGCGCAACGTCTACGCCGGCAGCATCGGCTACATCGGCTGGCACGGCGATGCCGATACCGCGATCGCGATCCGCACTGCGGTCATCAAGGATGGCCGCCTGTACGTGCAGGCCGGCGCCGGCATCGTCTACGACTCGGACCCGGACAAGGAATGGGACGAGACGATGAACAAGGGCCGTGCGCTGTTCCGCGCCGTCGCCCAGGCCGCCAAGGGCCTGTGACGCTCCCCGTGCCGTGGCCTGCGCCGCGGCATCTTCCGCTGTTCCCATTGAAGACAAGGAGTACCGCATGAAGCTGCTGAGCGCATTGCTGTGGTCGTCGCTGCTGGCCACGATGGCCCCGTCTGCGTGGGCGCAGGCCAATACCATTCCGTCGCAGCCGCACCTGCTGGTGAAGGGCGAGGCGCGTCGGGTGGTGATGCCGGACCGGTTCGGCCTGCAGTTGAACATCGAAGAGACCGACATGGATGCCGACGCCGCGCGGCGCCGCGTGCAGGACAACGTTGCCCGCGTGCTGGCACTGTTCAAGCAGCACAAGGCGGTGGAAGGCAGCGTGCGCGCGGACAACCTGCGGATCGGTCCTGCGACGCGCTATGAGCAGAACCGGCAGGTCTTCATCGGTACCCGCGTGTCGCGCCAGCTGCGCGCCAGCTTCGCCAGCGTGAAGGCGATGCAGGATGTGCTGGGGGCGTTGAAGGCCGACGAGAACGTACAGGTCAGCAGCCTGGCGCCAACCTATTCGGGTGAAGTGGCGCTGCGCCGCGAACTCAAGGGTGAGGCGGCGGCCCAGACCCGCGAGTCCGCGCAGGGCCTGGCCAAGGCCTACGGCACCCGGCTGCGCGGCCTGTACAGCATTTCCGACGTAGCGCCGAACTTTGCTTATGGCATCCAGGCCGGCAGTTGGCCGAGCAGTGGGGATCTGGTGACGCCGCCTTCGCCGCCCGCGCCCGAGGCACCGATGAACAGCATCGAGACCACGGGCTCCCGCCTGCCCGAGTCGGTCGAAGCCGGCCCCATCACCTACACCGAAAACGTGTACGCCATTTTCCTGATAAGCGACGGAACCTGACCATGTTGTGGATGATCGACAACTACGACAGCTTCACCTACAACCTCGTGCAGTACCTGCAGACGCTGGGCGCCGAGGTGAAGGTGGTGCGCAACGATGCGATGAGCGTGGACGAGATCGCCGCGCAGAAGCCCGAGCGCATTGTCATTTCGCCCGGCCCGTGCACGCCCAACGAAGCAGGCGTGTCGCTGGAGCTGATCCAGCGGCTGGGCCCGACCACGCCGATCCTCGGCGTGTGCCTGGGCCATCAGGGCATCGGCCAGGTCTACGGCGGCACCGTGATCCGCGCCGGCAACATCATGCATGGCAAGACCTCGCCGATCCGCCATGAAGGAAAGGGCGTGTTCGCCGGCCTGCCGGACCGCTACCAGGCCACCCGCTACCACTCGCTGGTGGTGGACAAGAACAGTCTGCCGGACTGCCTGGAAGTGACCGCCTGGACCGAGAACGAGGACGGCTCGATCGAAGAGATCATGGGCCTGCGCCACCGCCAGTTCCCGGTGGAAGGCGTGCAGTTCCACCCCGAATCCATCCTCACCGAACACGGCCACGCCCTGCTGCGCAATTTCCTGCAGCGTCCGGCGGCCTGATCCAAGGAGCATTCCCATGAGCTTCTCCCCCCAGGAAGCCCTGCAACGCACCATCGAGCACCGCGAGATCTTCTTCGACGAGATGGTCGACCTGATGCGGCAGATCATGCGCGGCGATGTCTCGCCGATGATGACCGCCGCCATCCTCACCGGTCTGCGGGTGAAGAAGGAAACCATCGACGAGATCGCCGCCGCCGCCACGGTCATGCGCGAATTCGCGCTGGCGGTGCCGGTGGCCGACAGCACCCACCTGGTCGACATCGTCGGCACCGGTGGCGATGGCTCGCACACCTTCAACATCTCCACCTGCGCGATGTTCGTGGCGGCTGCGGCCGGTGCGCGCGTGGCCAAGCATGGCAACCGCAGCGTGTCGTCCAAGTCCGGCAGCGCCGATGCGGTCGAGACGCTGGGCGCGGCCATCGAGCTGCAGCCAGCGCAGGTGGCCGCTGCCATCGAGCAGACCGGCATCGGCTTCATGTTCGCGCCGATCCATCATCCGTCGATGAAGGTGGTCGCGCCGGTCCGGCGCGAGATGGGGGTGCGCACCATCTTCAACATCCTCGGTCCGCTGACCAACCCCGCCAGCGCGCCGTCGGTGCTGATGGGCGTGTTCCATCCTGATCTGGTGGGTATCCAGGCGCGCGTGCTGCGCGAGCTGGGCACCGAGCGCGCCATGGTGGTCTGGGGCCGCGACAACATGGATGAGATCTCGCTGGGCGCCGGCACCCTGGTGGGCGAGTTGCGCGACGGCAAGGTGCGCGAGTACGAGATCCACCCGGAGGACTTCGGCATCGCCATGTCGGCCAGCCGCAACCTGCGCGTGGACAGCCCGGAGCAGTCCATCCAGATGCTGCGCGCGGTGCTGGACAACGAGCCCGGCCCGGCGCTGGACATCGTCGCGCTCAATGCCGGCGCCGCGCTGTACGTGGCCGGCGTGGCCAGCGACATCGGTGATGGCCTGGCCCGTGCCCGTGCTGCCATCGCCAATGGCAGCGCCCGCCAGCGCCTGCAACAGTATGTGGAGACCACCCGCGCGCTGGTTGCCTGAGCGCGCGGTTCAGCCTGACCCCGTCGATGGCCGATAATGGCCGTCCTCAGCGCCCCCGCACCGAATCGAAGACGATGAGCGACATCCTGCAGACGATCCTGGCCCGCAAGGCCGAAGAAGTGGCCCAGCGCCGCGCCCAGCGCCCGCTCGAGGCGCTGCAGGCCGCCGTGGCCAGCGCCCCGCCGGTACGTGGCTTCGTACGCGCGTTGCAGGCGGCCGTGGCCAACGGCGACCCGGCGGTGATTGCCGAGGTGAAGAAGGCCAGCCCGTCCAAGGGCGTCATCCGCCCCGATTTCCGGCCGGCCGATATCGCGGTCAGCTACGAGTTCGGTGGTGCCAGCTGCCTGTCGGTGTTGACCGACGTGGACTTCTTCCAGGGCGCCGATACCTACCTGCAGCAGGCCCGTGAAGCCTGCACGCTGCCGGTGCTGCGCAAGGACTTCGTGATCGACGCCTACCAGGTGTACGAGGCGCGCGTGCTGGGCGCCGACTGCATCCTGCTGATCGTCGCCGCGCTGGACGACACCCAGCTGGCCACGCTGTCCGAACTGGCGTTGTCGCTGGGCATGGACGTGCTGGTGGAAGTGCACGACATCGACGAGCTGGAGCGTGCCCTGCAGGTGCCGGCGCCGATGATCGGCATCAACAACCGCAACCTGCGCACCTTCGAGGTGTCGCTGCAGACCACGCTGGACATGCAGCAGGCGGTGCCGCGTGACCGCCTGCTGGTCACCGAGAGCGGCATTCTCGGCCCGCAGGACGTGGCGCTGATGCGCGATGCAGGCATCCATGCCTTCCTGGTCGGCGAGGCCTTCATGCGCGTGGAAGAGCCGGGCGAGGGCCTGCGTCAGCTATTCTTCGCAACATGACAACGCACTATCCGACGCCGCGCGAGGATGCGCCGCTGGTGGTCTTCGACTTCGACCACACCCTCTACGACGGCGATTCGGGTACCCACCTGTTCGCCTCGCTGATCAAGCGCAACCCGTTGCGCATGCTGGCGGCGCTGCTGGTCACGCCGATTGCCGGGCCGATGGTGGCGATGCTGCCGACCCGTCGCGCGGGCATCTCGGTCTATGTGTGGATCGGCAGCTTCGGCCTGCACCGTGCGCGCGATTTCAACAAGGTGATCGACGCCTACGTGCTGCGCAACCAGGCGCAGATGCGCGCCAAGCTGCTGCCGCAGGCGCTGGAGGTGTTCGCCGCGCACCGCGCCAAGGGCGATCGCGTGGTGGTTGCCACCGGCGCGCCGCCGGAGCTGGCCCGCGCGATCCTGGCCTTCGTCGCCCATCAGGATGTGCCGGTGATCGGCACCGAGGTCGGCCCGCGGCTGGGCGGCGTCGGTCCCACCCGTCACTGCCACAACGAAGAGAAGATGCGCATGCTGCGCGAACGCGGCTATGGCGACATCGATATCGCCTATTCCGACAGCACCGCCGACCTTCCGCTGCTGCTGGCGGCCAAGGCGCCGGTGGTGGTGAACCCGAAGCCGGGGCGGGTGGCGTTCTTCCGCCGCGTGCTGCCGGCCGGCACCCGCATCCTCAACTGGGGATGCGTGGATCGCGGCGGCGACAAGGCCTGACCCGCGCCTGTTGTAGAGCCGAGCCATGCTCGGCTGCTCTTCGTTGCGGGATCCGTGCGTCCTCAGCCGAGGATGGCTCGGCTCTACAGGGGATGCTTCAGCGGTAGAGGTGCCCGTACACCGCATGCCCGATCTGGAACAGGCTGATGCCCAGCACCAGCACGCCGACGGCCACCAGCACCCAGCGCTCCTTCACCCGCTTGACCAGGATCGCCGCCACCGGCGCGGCCATCATGCCGCCGATCAGCAGGCCGGCGACGATCTGCAGATGCTGCACGCCCATCGACAACAGGAAGGTCGCTGACACCGTCAACGTGACCACGAACTCGGCTGCGTTGACTGTTCCGATGGTGGTGCGCGCCTGGCCGCCGCGGGCGAGCAGGGTGGACGTCGCGATCGGCCCCCAGCCACCGCCGCCACTGGCGTCGAGCAGGCCGGCGAAGAAGCCCAGCACCGGCACCCGGCGTATCTCGCCCTTGGGCATCCAGCGCCCAGCGGCGCGGGCCAGGATGAGGATCGCCAGCACCAGCAGGTACAGGTAGATCAGTGGCCGGATGATCTCGCCCGGGACCTGCGTGAGCACGTACGCGCCCACGGCACCGCCCACTGCGCCGGGCAGGGCCAGGCGCAGGAACAGGCGTTTATCGACATTTCCGGCTGCGAGGTGCGACACCCCCGAGGCGCCCGTGGTGAACACTTCTGCGGTGTGGATGCTGGCGCTGACCTGTGCCGGGGGCAGGCCCATGCTCAGCATCACCGACGAGGACACCAGGCCGAACGCCATGCCCAATGCACCGTCCACCAGCTGTGCGCCGAGGCCGATGAGGATGAACCACCAGAATTCGCTGCTCAGCTCCATGTACCGAGCCTAGCCCAGCGGGCCGCGCAGGGGCCGTGTAGAGCCGAGCCCTTGCGCGGCTGCCTTTGACGTACCGCAGCCGAGCGTCGGCTCGGCTCTACAGGATGGCTCGGCAGCGTTGGGTTGCCTTGCAATCAACGGGTGCCGTACAGCACCACGGTCTTGCCGCGGGCATGCAGCAGGCCGTCGGTCTGCAGCTTCTTCAGCACGCGGCCGGCCATTTCGCGCGAGCAGCCGACCAGTCGCGCCAGTTCCTGTCGCGAGACGCGCAGCTGGCTGCCCTGCGGGTGGCTCATCGCCTCCGGTTCCTGCGCCAGGTCGTGCAGGGTGCGCACGATCCGGTCGGTAACGTCCAGGAATGCCAGGCGGCTGGCCTTGCGGCTGGTGTCGAGCAGGCGCTTGGAAATCTGCTGGCCCAGCGCATACAGCAGGCGCGGGGCATCGGCCGACAGCGGGCCGAGGAAAAGCTGATGCAGGCGCTCGTAGCTGATTTCAGCCAGCTCGCAGGCGGTACGGGTCCGCAGGATCACCTCGCGGCGGTCCGATTCGACGAACAGGCCCATCTCGCCGACGAACTCGCCGGCACCGAAGTAGCCCAGCACAAGCTCGCGATCGTCATCTTCCTCGGCCATGATCGAAACCGAGCCGCTGATGACGTAATACAGGGTTCCCGCCGGGTCTCCGGGCCGGAAGACGTCGGTACGGGTGGGATATCGCCGCCTGTGGCTGTGCGCCAGGAAACGATCGATTGTGGCGATATCCAGGGCCAGTGGACTGCTAGCTAGGCGCACGGTTGACACGATAGGAGCGCTCCCTCTGCGCATGAACGGATTCACGGGGTCGATAGCGGAGCTTAACCAGCGCAATTGTTAAGGGCAAACAGTGTGCCAGAACTCTTGCGTCTTCACGTTCCCCCCGGGGGCAGTTTGCCCCATAATTCCCCCTTTCCCTTCTTACACAGGAATCGACCGCCGTGGTCAAGCCGTTGCCTCGCCTGAGGCTGCAGGGTTTCAACAACCTCACCAAGGCGCTGAGCTTCAACATCTATGACGTGTGTTACGCGCGCACCGAAGAGGAGCGTCAGCGTTACATTGAATACATCGATGAAGAGTACAACGCCGACAGGCTGACTCAGATCTTGACCGATGTCGCCGAGATCATCGGCGCCAACATCCTGAACGTGGCCCGCCAGGACTACGATCCGCAGGGTGCCTCGGTGACCATCCTGATCTCCGAAGAACCGGTGATCGACAAGAAGCTGGCCGGCAAGGAGCTGATCTCCGACGCCGTGGTCGCGCACATGGACAAGAGCCACATCACGGTCCATACCTACCCGGAAACCCATCCGCAGGAAGGTATCGCCACGTTCCGCGCGGACATCGACGTGGCCACCTGTGGCGTCATTTCCCCGCTGAAGGCCCTGAACTACCTGATCGAGAGCCTCGAGTCGGACATCGTGATCATGGACTACCGCGTCCGTGGCTTCACCCGCGATGTGAAGGGCAAGAAGCACTTCATCGACCACAAGATCAACTCGATCCAGAACTTCCTGGCCAAGAACATCAAGTCGCGTTACGAGATGTTTGACGTCAACGTCTATCAGGAGAACATCTTCCACACGAAGATGCACCTGAAGGACTTCGACCTGGACCAGTACCTGTTCGAGGAAAAGGCCAAGAACCTGTCGTTCAAGGAACGCATGAAGATCGAAGCGCTGCTCAAGCGCGAGATCGAAGAGCTGTTCCACGGCCGGAACCTGTCCGAGTAAGCCCCATGTGCGATGCCCGCAGGCATCGCCACCCAGGCGGGACGACCCGCCCCGTGGAACCAGTGCCCCGCACGCGTTACAGTTCCACGGTGATGTACCGACCCACGGCCCGGTGTGAAAACACCGGGCCGTTTCGTTTTTCTCAAGAAAGGTAAGGAGCCCCCACCCATGCCCTGGATCTACCTGCTGCTGGCCGGCCTGTTCGAGATCGGTTTCGCCCTCGGAATGAAGTACTCCGAAGGCTTCAGCAAACCCCTGCCCACCGTTGCCACGGTGGTATCGGCCCTGATCAGCCTGTACCTGATGAGCCAGGCGATGAAGAGCATCCCGGTCGGCACCGCCTATGCGATCTGGACCGGCATCGGTGCCATGGGCGTGGCTGTGCTCGGCATCTACCTGTTCAATGACAGTGCGTCGCCGGCCCGCCTGGCCTGCGTGGGCCTGATCGTGGCCGGCGTGATCGGCTTGAAGCTGGTGTCGCCCAACTGATTGATGGCCCGACCAACGGTCGGGCCCCACCGTCGCCCCCCGCACCTCCTGGTAGGCCCGCACCGTTGGTGCGGGCGACCCTTCAAATGCGGTAGGCGATGGTCTTCATCACCCTGGAGGCCAGCGCCATCACGCCCGGGATCGGGAACGGCAGGCGGCGTGCGCCGGCCTGCTCGGCGTGCTCCGCATGGCGGGCTTCGTCTTCCTTCATCACCTGGATGACCGCGCGGCTGCGCAGGTCGCTGGCCGGCAGGTCGACCAGGTGTTCGTCCAGATGGGCTTCCACCTGGCGCTCGGTTTCGACCACGAAGCCCAGGTTCCAGCCGTCGCCACGCAGCCCGGCCAGGGTGCCGATGGTGTAGCTGCCGGCATACCAGAGCGGGTTGAACAGGCTCGGACGGCTGTCCAGTTCGCCCAGGCGGGTGGCGCACCAGGCCAGGTGGTCGGTCTCTTCCTGGGCCGCTTCCAGCAGGTGTTCACGCGTGGCCGGGTCGCGGGCCACGGCGGCCTGGCCGAAGTACAGGCCCTGCGCGCAGACCTCGCCGACATGGTTGATCCGCATCAGCCCGGCCGCATGGCGGCGTTCAGTGCTGTCCATGCCCGGCTCGTCGGTGTCCGCAGCCGGGTAGGGACGGGCCGCCGGCGGGTTGCCGAACACCGTGTCCAGGGCGCGCTGCGCCTCGGTCAGCAGGTGGTCCAGCGGGGTGATCTGGCGGAGCACGGTCATGGCGGTACACGGTGGGGCGGAAGACCCCGCGATTCTCGCCCGGCCCCGTCCCCCTGCCAACCCGGTCAGGGGCCGGCTTGCAACGGGGGTCTGACCTGCGTACAATCCCGCCTCTTACGCTTCACCTTTTCACAACGCGTGGCAGAGTTCCGGTGAGCCTTTCGCCGCAATGAGCCCGACCTAACCTAGAGTTCTTCATGAGCACTTTCACTGCCAAGAACGAGACCGTCCAGCGCGACTGGTACCTCGTCGACGCCGAGGGCAAGACCCTGGGCCGTCTCGCCACCGAGCTGGCCCGCCGTCTGCGCGGCAAGCACAAGCCGGTCTACACCCCGCACGTTGATACCGGCGACTACCTGGTCGTCATCAATGCAGAAAAGATTGCCGTCACCGGCAAGAAGCTGCAGGACAAGATGTATCACCGTTTCACCGGTTACATCGGCAACCTGAAGACCGAATCCTTGGCACAGGCGCTGGAGCGCCACCCGGAGCGCGTGATCGAGATCGCCGTGAAGGGCATGCTGCCGAAGGGCCCGCTGGGTCGCCAGATGTACCGCAAGCTCAAGGTCTACGCCGGCACTGAGCATCCGCACGCCGCACAGCAGCCGCAGGTTCTGGATATCTAATCATGGCTATCACTCAAAACTACGGCACTGGCCGCCGCAAGTCCTCCACCGCTCGCGTGTTCCTGCGCAAGGGTTCGGGCAACATCACCGTCAATGGCCGTCCGCTGGACGAGTTCTTCGGTCGTGAGACTGCGCGCATGATCGTGCGCCAGCCGCTCGAGCTGACCAAGAACACCGAAAGCTTTGACATCCTGGTCACCGCCGCTGGCGGCGGCACCACCGGCCAGGCCGGTGCGATCCGTCTGGGCATCGCCCGTGCTCTGGTCGAGTACGACGAAACCCTGAAGTCCGAGCTGCGCAAGGCTGGCTTCATGACCCGTGACGCCCGTGAAGTCGAGCGTAAGAAGGTTGGTCTGCACAAGGCCCGCCGCGCCACCCAGTTCTCCAAGCGCTGATCTACCGCGCCTGGTTGGGCTCCTTCGGGAGCCCGCTGGATGGGAAAGCAAAAGCCCGGCTTCGGCCGGGCTTTTGTCGTTTCGGGGGGATGCATTTCCGGGTTGCCGGCCAGCGGCCGGCACTACCCATGGTTTCGCATCTCGGAAGGGGTGGGGTCAGAGCCCTTTCCTTTGGAAAAGGATCCGACCCCGGGCCTCTCTCTGGAGAAGAGTCCCCTTGTTGTTCAAGGGGGCGCGCCGACAGGCGCGGGGATAAGGTGGAATGCGCGACCAAATTAAAAGCAAAAGGCCAGATCTTTCGATCTGGCCTTTTGCTTTTAATTTGGCTGCCCCGGATGGATTCGAACCACCGAATGCCTGAGTCAGAGTCAGGTGCCTTACCGCTTGGCGACGGGGCAAAACGTGCAGCTATTTTCTCACTTTTCACACTGAAAAACAACTTGATTTTCAATGTGGTGGCTATGGGTGGACTCGAACCACCGACCCCAGCATTATGAGTGCTGTGCTCTAACCGGCTGAGCTACATAGCCTTGGTGAGCCCGCTATTCTGCGGATGTGTATCGGCCCTGTCAACACTTTTGTGCCGTGCTTGTGGGCCGACAGAGGGCATGGGATAGTCCCGACCAGTAGATTTTCTTAGGAGTCCGCATCGTGATCGATCCGGACGGCTATCGACCGAACGTCGGCATCGTGCTGATGCGGCAGGACGGCCAGGTGTTCTGGGCACGACGCGTGCGCCGGGACGGCTGGCAGTTCCCGCAGGGCGGCATGAACACCGACGAGACGCCTGTCGAGGCCATGTATCGTGAACTGCAGGAAGAGACCGGCCTGCTGCCTGAGCACGTGGAAGTGCTCGGGGCGACGCCCGGCTGGCTGCGCTACAAGCTGCCGGCACGGGCCATCCGCCGCAATGAGCGGCAGGTCTGCATCGGCCAGAAGCAGGTCTGGTTCCTGCTGCGCCTGACCGGCGATGAATCGCATGTGCAGCTGGACCATACCGACTCGCCCGAGTTCGACCACTGGCGGTGGGTGGACTTCTGGTACCCGGTGGAGCACGTGGTGATGTTCAAGCGTGGCGTCTATGCGCGCGCGCTGCGACACCTGGCGCCGTTGGCGCGTGGGGTGGCCGGGCAGGGCGTCAGCGCCATGCCCAAGAGTGCCGCCGAGGCCTGGATGCCGGGCCACGCAGCCGGCCACGACAGGCCCCGGAAGCGCACGCCCAAGCGCGGCGGCTACTGGCCGCGCAAGGCCAAGGGGGAGTCCGGGGCGGTTTGAATGGGAGGCCACGCAGGCTGTGGGCCGATCCGTCACGACGCGTCCCCCGCCGGCTGTTTCCACCAGGACCTGGCTGCCCGCCGGGCCGGTCAATCCGACTCTGAACGGTATCGAGAATGGTTCAGGTCTCTGATTGACAACCATTCTCGTTTCCATTGGAATACGCAACAGGCCGCTTCTGGCCTGTCAGCCCGGTTCCCGCCTGTGTACGTCTGCATCTGCAACGGAGTCACCGACCACCAGATCCGCGAAGCCGCCAGCCATGGCGTCAGCACGGTGGCCGAACTGACCATGCGTACCGGTTGCGGTGCCACCTGCGGTTCGTGCCTGGACATGGCCGGCGACCTGCTGGCCAAGGCACGCGCGACGCACGATCTGCCGCTGCCGGTATTGGGCCTCGCCCAGGTCGCCTGATCGTTTCCTCGCGGCCTGTTGACGCCGCGCTTTCGCGTCCTTCACCTGCAACCGCGCAGGCCAATGCGCACGATTCGCGTTCCTTCACCACCGCACGCAAGGCGTTACAGTGCCTGCGTTTTCAGCGTGCAGGAGCATCCCCATGAAGGGCGACACCAAGGTCATCGAATTCCTCAACAAGGTCCTCTACAACGAGCTGACCGCGATCAACCAGTACTTCCTGCACGCCAAGATGCTGAAGAACTGGGGCATCAAGGAACTGGCCGAACATGAGTACAAGGAATCGATCGACGAGATGAAGCATGCCGACATGCTCGCCGACCGCATCCTGTTCCTTGAAGGCCTGCCGAACTTCCAGGCGCTGGGCAAGCTGCGCATCGGCGAGAACCCGACCGAGATCCTGCAGTGCGACCTGTCGCTGGAACGCGATGGCGTGGTCACCCTGCGCGAGGCCGTGGCCTATTCCGATTCGGTGGGTGACTACGTCAGCCGCCAGCTGTTCGTGAAGATCCTCGACTCGGAGGAAGAACACATCGACTGGCTGGAAACCCAGCTCGACCTGATCGAGCGCATCGGCGAGCCGAAGTACCTGCTGAGCAAGCTGGAAGAGTGAATCAGCGGTCCTGGCCGGCGCGATGCTGTGCCAGGTAGCCCGTCAGTGCAACGCGCGCCCGGGCGAATTCCGCAACCAGCAGCGCCACCGCCACTGCGGGGCGCTGCAGGCTGCCACTACGGGCTTCGTGCTCGATCCGCTGCGCGATCGCCGACAGCGACAACGCTCCCACGTTCGCGCTTGATGATTTCAGGCTGTGCGCGACGGCCTGCATGCGCGGTTCATCGCTGTTCCGCGCGGCCAGCTGCAACTGCTGCACCATCGCCGGCACATCTTCAAGAAACACCGTGACGATCTGGGTGGCAGCATCGCCGATCACCGCGTGCAGTTCATCCAGCACATCGCGGTCGAGCACCGGTTGTGGTGCTGGCGCCACCTGCTTTTCCGGATTCGGTAGAGCCGAGCCATGCTCGGCTGATGGCGTGCGACTGCAGTTGGCCGTCAGCCGGGCATGGCCCGGCTCTACAGAAGGCCGTGCAGGTGATGCCGCTTTACCGCCACCCCAGCGCTGCAGCAGCGCATGCAGCGTTGCGCGCGCGATCGGCTTGGACAGGTAATCGTCCATGCCGGCCTGCAGGCAGCGCTCGCGGTCGCCGGCCATCGCATTGGCGGTCATCGCGATGATCGGCAGTCGCGCACGCCCGGTTTCCGCTTCTTCGGCGCGCCAGCGGCGCGTGGCGGCGTAGCCGTCCAGCACCGGCATCTGGCAATCCATCAGCACGATGTCCATCCCGCCTTCGCGAAGGGCGGCCAGGGCCTGTTCGCCATCGGCGGCGTTGCGCACCTCGCACTGGAACACCCGCAGCAGCTGCTCGGCCACCATCCGGTTCACCGTATTGTCCTCCACCACCAGCACGCGCAGATGCAGCGGCGGCAGCGTGGCAGCCGGTTGCTCGTGTTCCGCGCTGGCCAGCAGCGCAGCGGGGCGGGCAGAGGCGACCGGTGCCGCCAGCAGTGCATGCAGGGCGGCGTCGTCGAAGTGGGAGGGCAGCTGGCGCTGGCGGGGGCGTTGCGCAATCGCATCCTCCTGCAGCCACAGTACCTGCAGTGCATCGTCGTCGCCGCGTTCTCCCAGTGCAAGCTGCAGCGTGGCCTCGCCATTGCGGCGTGCGCGCGCATCGACCAGCAGCCAGGCGGGTGCCGGTTTTCCGGGCCGCGCCGGAGCGCGCAGGCGCTCGACCACGCTGTCCAGTTGCGCCAGCACCTGCACCTGCAGTCCATGGTGGGCAGCGACGCGCTCGATGCGTGCCTGCAGCGTTGCATCGGCACTGAACAGCAGCAGCGGTGCCGGCGCGCGCGTCATCGCTGGCAGGTCGCCAGGAACCTTCAGCAGCGGGATCTCGAACCAGAACGTAGCACCCTGGCCGGGCGTGGACTGCACACCGATACGCCCATGCATCAGGTCGATGATGCGCTTGCAGATGGCCAGGCCCAGACCGGTGCCGCCGTAGATGCGCGTGGTGGATGCGTCGGCCTGGCTGAAAGACTGGAACAGGCGTGCCTGCAGCGTGTCGTCGATGCCGATGCCGGTATCGATGATCTCGAAGCGCAGCTGGTGCTGCGCGGCACCTTCGCCCAGGCGCAGCACACGCAGCTGCACCTGGCCGCGGGCGGTGAACTTGATCGCATTGGCCAGCAGGTTGCTCAGCACCTGGCGCAGGCGCACCGGGTCGCCGCGCACCGGCAGGCGCACCGATGGATCCAGCTGCAGGCCCAGTGCCAGGCCCTTGGCGTCGGCGGCGCGCTGCATCAGCTGCACCACGCCATCGAGCAGATCGCGGAGGTTGAAGCTGGTGATTTCCAGCTCCAGCGCCTGTGCTTCCAGCCGGGAGTAGTCGAGGATGTCGTCGACGATGCGCAGCAGCTGCTGCGAGCTGGCCGAGGCGGTGGCCAGCATCTGCCGCTGGTCCTCGCCCAGTGGCCCGCGTGCGATCAGCTCCAGCATCGGCAGGATGCCATTGAGCGGGGTGCGGATCTCGTGGCTCATCGTGGCCAGGAACTCGCCCTTGGCCAGCACGGCCGCCTCGGCGGCCTGCTTGGCCTGCAGCAGCTGTTGTTCCAGCTGGCCCTGGCGTTCAGTGGTATGGCGTAGCTGGTCCCGTTCAGCGGCCAGCGCGCCGTGCGTGCGCTGCAGCTGCGCCAGCGCACGGTCGCGCGCACGAAGCCGCAGGCCCAGCACCATCAGCGCGATGGTGGCCGCGGCGAGGGCAACCAGCAGCACGCCCCACAGCGGCACGTCAGAGCACCGCGTTGTGGAAGTCGAAGTTCAGGTCGCTGCCGGCCGACTGCACCATGTTGCCCTGGATGTAGTCGACGCCGCCGACCCACATCGCCGCCGCAGCCTGCGGATCCTCGATCTGCTGGCCGATGATCTGCAGCCCGGCGGCATGGGCCTGATCGATCGCCTTGCGCAGCTCCTCGCGCATGGCCGGATTGGCATGGCTGCTGGAAAAGCGCGCAGCCATGCGCACGAACGACAGCGGCAGCTGGTTCAGCAGGGCATCGGCCTCGCCGCTGGGTTCGAACTGGCTCAGGCAGAAGCGCACCCCGACACTGGCCATGCGCTGGCAGAACTGCTGCAGCGGCACGGTGTGGATCAGTGCGTCCGGCAGGCGCACGTCGATCACCAATGCACTGCCCGGCAGGTCACGCTGCTGCAGTGATTCCAGCAGCCAGTCGGCGAAGGCGTCGCGCTGCAGGGTGCGCAGCGACTGCGAGACGAACAGGTTCATTGGCTGCGTCGCGTGGCGGTACAGGTCCAGCAGCCCCAGCGCGTGGTCCATCACCTGCTGGTCGAGATCGGCGATGCGGCCCGCGGCTTCCGCGGCCGGGATCACCTGCCCGGCCGCCAGCACGGTGCCGTCGGCCTGGCGAAGGCGCAACAGCAACTGGTACTGCGCGGTGTTGCCGCCGGCAACAGCGACGATCGGCTGATAGGCCAGTTCCAGCTGTCCTTCCAGCAGCGCCAGGTGTTCCTGTTCGGTGACTGCCTGGCGGTGCACATGGCCGGCCACGCCGGCGCTGAGCAGGCGCGCCTGCAGGGTGGTGCGCTCGACGGCTTCCAACGCACTGCTGGCATCGTCGAAGCCCGGTGACAGCGGTGCATAGCCGACTACGCCGCGCAGGTGCACGGATTCGTCGTCGCGGATCACGAAGGCACGTGCCGACAGCTGCTCGCGCAGGCTGGCAGCGATGCTGTCAAGGGCGTCCTCGTCGGCGCTGCGGGCCAGCAGCAGGAAACTGTTGTCGTTCAGGCGTGCCAGCAGGTGCGGATGGCCGGCTTCGGCCAGGCGCTGCCCGGCCTGCACCATCAGCCGTTCAAACGCGGCATAGCCATAGCGTTCGCGCAGGCCCAGCGCGCTGGCCACTTCGATGAAGAACACGCCGCCCTGATCGCGGTGGGCGAGTGCGGTGTTGAGCTGCTGCAGCACGTGGTGGCGCGTCGGCAGGCCGGTTTCCGGATTGCTGGTGGCCGGTGCACCGGTGGCGCCGGGGAGGGTGGCGGCCTGGGCTCGTGCGCGGCGGATGCGGTTGGCCACCGCTGCGATCAGGTGGCGGGGCCGGATCGGCTTGCTCAGGTAGTCGTCCGCGCCGCTGTCGAGGACTTCGAACTGGCGCTCCGGATCCGGATCACCGCTGAGGAACACGATCGGAAGCAGCTGCAGGCCGGGCTGCTGGCGGATCAGCGCGGTCAGGCGCATGCCGTCCAGGCCGGGCAGATGAAGATCCATCAGGATCAGGTCGGGGCGGTGCTCCTTGATGGCCTGCAGCGCGGCATCGGCATCGTTGTGGACGATCGCCTGCATGCCGGCGCCGTGCAGCACGCTCTGCGCGAACAGGGCCTGCGCGCGATCGTCTTCAACGATCAGCACGCGGTAGGGCGAGTCCGATGGCGACGGGGCCAGATCGTTGTTGCCGGCGTCGGCCAGTGCGACCGGGCCGGGCAGCGGCGGCGGCGCGCTGTTGGCCGGCGTGGACGCATCGGCCGCGACAGGAGATGGGGTCGCCGCCATCGGTGGGTCCACGGCCGGAGGTGCCGTCTCGGGGGCCCAGCGTTGCCAATGGTCAGCCGGAGGGGTTTCAGCGCGTCCCGGGCGGGCGCCCGCGGGGGATTCGTTTGCGGCCATCGGTGCTCCTGGTGTTCGCGTCCATTATGCGACAAGCCCGGCGCTCAGCCGGTACCGGTGTGCCCTGGCGGTGCTGCCGATGCACCGCGCGCCAGCCAGCGCACGCCCTTCCACAGGGCGCGCCAGACCAGCCACACCAGCAGCGCACCGGCCAGGCTGCAGGCCAGCACCACGATCAGCGCGATCCACGGGTGTGCCAGGGCGAGGGCCAGGCCACCGATCACGACGGTGTCTTCGGCCGCAGAGGCGACCCAGTTGCTGGCCGGTTCCGGCGAGGTGTTGAGCAGGGCGCGGGTACCGGCCTTCAGGCCATGGCTGGCCAGGGCGACGCCGGCACCGGCGGCGAGCGCACCGGTGCCCAGCTGGCCATCCGGCGACAGCGTGGCCGCCGCAAGGAATGCGCCGGCGGGTACGCGCGCGAGCGTCTGCACCAGGTCCCACACCGAATCCACGCCAGGGATCTTGTCGGCGAAGAACTCGGCCACCGCCAGCGTCGCCGAGGTGCCCAGCACCCACCAGGATTCGGTGGCCTGCAGGGCGGGGGGCAGGTCGACCCAGCCAAGCAGCCCGGCCAGGCCGACACCGAACACGGTGAGGTAGACGCGGATACCGGCCAGCCAGGCCAGCAGGATGCCGATCACGAACAGGTGGGCTTCGGTCATGGCGGTGCTCCGGCGACGGAACTGTGCAGGGGGCCACACTATCGACGATGGCGTGCCTGAACGCCACAGACCGTGGCCGGCCACTGCGCAGGAAACCCACCCGTCCTGTCATACACTAGCCCGTCGTTTGCCACAGGGGCCGTACCGGTGTCGCCCTTGCGATACCCCGGAAACCACCCATGACCAACCGTCCTCCCATGCGCGTGCAGGTCCGCCTGCCCGGCGCGCCGCAACCGCCTGCCGACCGTCGCCGCCTGCTGGTGATCGGCGGCATCTGGCTGCTCAGCCTGGTGCTGGCGGTGCTTGGCGGCTGCTGGATGGCCACCCCGCGCGATGCCCAGGGCCAGCGCCTGCAGGCCGCCGAGAAGCGTGCCGAGACGCTGCAGGCACAGCTGACCGAGCTGCGCCAGAAGCAGGCCACGCTGGAAGCCTCCGACCGCATCAGCCGTGCCGCCAATACCGAGGTGCA
Source organism: Stenotrophomonas sp. DDT-1 (assembly GCF_001580555.1). Taxonomy (NCBI): domain Bacteria; kingdom Pseudomonadati; phylum Pseudomonadota; class Gammaproteobacteria; order Lysobacterales; family Lysobacteraceae; genus Stenotrophomonas; species Stenotrophomonas sp. DDT-1. The sequence continues at coordinate 155,812 of NZ_LEKR01000003.1, read as the reverse complement.
GTCCTCGCTGGCCGAGCGCGATGAGGAAATCGCCGGGCTGCGCGCCGATGTTGCCTTCTATGAGCGGCTGGTCGGCTCGACCAGCCAGCGCAAGGGCCTGAACACCCATTCGATCGAGTTCAGCCCGGAAGCGGCCGGCACCTGGCAGTACACCGCCGTGCTGACCCAGAACCTCAACCGCGGGGCCATCAGCCAGGGGCAGATGCGCTTCACCGTGGAAGGCGTGAAGAACGGCAAGTTGGCCACGATCAGCTGGGATGATCTGCACCAGCGCAGCAAGGTGCCGGGACAGGACTACTCGTTCCGGTACTTCCAGCAGCTCACCGGCAGCGTGATGCTGCCGGCTGACTTCACCCCGCAACGCGTGCGGGTGACATTGGGGAGTGGTACGGGGGGTACCACCCAGGTATTCGACTGGAAACAGGCCGGTGCGCCGGCCAGCAAAGGGGAGTAGGCAGATGTTCGGAAGCAGCAAATCCAACCGTGAAGGCCAGCTGGTGGTGGATGCCCTGATCGGCAACCAGGTGGTGATCCGCGGTGATGTGGAATTCAGTGGTGGCCTGTATGTGGAAGGCCGCATCCACGGCAAGGTGATCGCCGCCGAAGGCGCCAGTGGTGCGACCCTGACGGTTGCCGAGCACGGCGTGATCGAAGGTGAGATCCGGGCCCAGGTGGTGGTCATCAGTGGCCGCCTGGACGGCGATGTACACGCTACCGAGAAGGTCGAGTTGACCCCGAGCGCACGGGTCAATGGCAACGTCCATTACCAGGTGGTGGAGATGAACGCGGGCGCGCAGCTGAACGGCCGCCTGATCCATGCCAGCGCCCCGATGGCAGCCTTGCCGGCGCCGGAAGGCGAAGACGCCCATGATGGCAAGGGCGATACCGCCGCGCGTCGCAAGCTGGCCGAGGCGATGGCTTGAAAGCCGTCGTCGGCACCCCCATGCTGGCAGCATGAGCACGCTAGTCTCCCTGCCCGGCGCCACCCCGGTTGCCGCGCCCGATTACCAATCGCTGGAGCGCCCGCTGAACTTCACCGAGTCGGCGGCCGCCAAGGTCAAATCCCTGATCCAGGAAGAGGGCAACCCCGACCTGGCCCTGCGTGTGTACATCGAGGGAGGCGGCTGTTCGGGCTTCCAGTACGGGTTCGAGTTCGACGAGAACCGTGCCGAGGATGACCTGGCGGTACAGACCAGCGGTGTGACCCTGCTGGTCGACCCGCTGAGCCTGCAGTACCTGATGGGCGCGGAGGTGGATTACACCGAGAGCCTGACGGGTGCCCAGTTCGTGATCCGCAACCCGAACGCAAAGACCACCTGCGGCTGCGGCAGCAGTTTCAGCATGTAAGCAGGGCGCGGGGCCTGTGTCCCGCGCGACAAGGTGTGTGGAGCAAGCTCCACACCCACAGGCGGTTTCCGCAAAGCCTGCGGCTTGCCACCTGCATCGATTGGCGGCACGCTTGGCGGATGCCCAATACTCCTTCGCCGCTTTCCGGTTTTGCCTTCGTTGGCGAACCGTTGGAGCGCGCCGATGCCCTGCGCGAAGATGCCGATGCACTGGCGCGCCTGTGGCCGGGCGCGCGCATCCTCGTCCTCGATCACGATGGCAGCGCCTTCACCGGCGATGACGACCAGCCGCTGGCGCTGACCGGCGCCGACGTCGGCGGTGGCCCGGGCGCCGCAGTTTTCCTGGGGCTTCGCGGTGATCAGGCATGGTTCTCGGTCGAAGCCACCAATGTCACCGTGAGCGCGCCACGCCGACTGGATCTGCGCCAGGCTGCGTTGTTGTGGCCGATGGCCGATGCCACCGCTTTCAGCTATGCCCGTGGCATGTCCTACTGGCACTCGCGCACCCGCTTCTGCGGCGTATGCGGCGGCGCGGTGGCGTTTGCCCGTGGCGGCTTCGTCGGCCGTTGCGCGCAGTGTTCCACCGAACACTATCCGCGCGTCGATCCGGCGGTGATCGTCGCCGTGGAAAACCAGGGCCGGCTGCTGCTGGGCCGACAGTCGAACTGGGCCCCGCGCCGTTACTCGGTGCTGGCCGGCTTCGTCGAACCTGGCGAGACCTTCGAGCAGACCGTGGTGCGCGAAGTCCATGAGGAGAGCAAGGTGCGGGTGACCGCCTGCCAGTACCTCGGTTCGCAGCCGTGGCCGTTCCCCGGCGCGCTGATGGTCGGCTTCCGTGCACAGGCGCATGACGACCTGCCGACCGTGGATGGCGAGCTGGAAGACGCGCGCTGGTTCAGTGCCGACGAGGTCGGCGCCGCGTTGGCGCGCGATGTGGAGGACGACGGCCAGGGCATCCGCCTGTCGCCACCGATCTCGATTTCGCGGAGCCTGATCGAACACTGGTACCGCCAGCAGCGAGGCTGAGCCGGCGTTTCGGCCGGGCCGATCGTGGCAGCTGTATTGCCGCCACCTGAACACGGCCCGGGTTACAGTCCGGTTCACCCGCGAGGGCACCGCTGCGACAGGTAAGGTAGCGGCGCCGAGCGTTCTGTTTCGTAGGGAGACCTGCCATGTTCACCACTCTGGCCGCCGTGCTGGTGGCGCTGGCCCTGGGCCACGTTGCCCCGGCCGCTGCCGCCTCGATGCGCCGTTTCGACGGCTTCCGGCGCTGGCTGGGCTGGCTGGATGCGCGTGGTGGCAAGGCCTGGCAGGGACCGGCTGGAGTGGCGCTGGCGCTGCTGCCGCCGCTGCTGCTGATGGGGCTGCTGGCGTGGCTGCTGCGCGGAGTGCTGTTCGGCCTGCCGTCGCTGCTGCTGGGGGTGGGCGTGCTCGCCTGGTGCTGGGGGCCACGCGACCTGGATCGGGATATCGAAGCGATCATCGACGCGGATGATGCGGCGACACGACAGGCGGCCGTGCGCAACCTGCAGGCCGCCGGTGGCAGCCTGCGCGAAGACGTGCCGTCGCTGGTCGAAGCGACCTTGCTCAATGCGCTGCGTCGCTGGTTCGCGGTGCTGTTCTGGTTCCTGCTGCTGGGCCCGGCCGGTGCGTTGGGCTACCGCTTGCTGGCGCTGATGGCGGAAAGCCCGATGCGTGCACGCGTGCCGGTGGAGCCGCTGGCGCTGGCCCAGCGCCTGCTGGGCTGGATCGAGTGGCCGGTAGCGCAGCTGATGGCGTTCTCGATGGCGCTGGTCGGCAACTTCGATACGGCGTGGAAGGCCTGGCGCCAGGCCCATGGCGAACGCCTGGTCGGCACCATCGGGTTTCTGGGCGCGGTGGCGCGGGCCAGCGTCAACGCCGAGCTGCGCGAGGACGCGCACGATTACACCGAGGCGGGGCTGTTGCCGGTGTGGCAGCGGCTGCCGGACCTGCGTGATGCGATGAGCCTGGTGTGGCGGATGCTGCTGCTGTGGCTGGCGATCCTCGCGTTGCTGGTGATTGCAGGCTGGGTGACGTAGGTGTTCTGGCAGGGCTTGCAGCCCTGCACCTGCAGAGGCCAACGCCAAAGCCAAAGCGGCTCTGGGTTGCTGAGGGTTGGGCGGGGCGGTGTGGGGCTGCAGGACACGCCGTAAACCCCTCCCTGGGGGCTCGATGGCGCCATCCATGGCGCCAACGGTCCTGCAGCCCCACACCGCCCCACCCCCGACAGTTTCCCGATGACGGATGTTCTGTAGAGCCGAGCCATGCTCGGCTCCGAGCGAGCGCAGCGAAGCGATCCGCTTTCGCTTTTGATCTTCTTTTTCTTTTCCGTGGTGGACGCACACGGAAACTGTCAGAGGCCGGGCGGGTGGGCTGCGCAGGGGCGTGAGCCGCATGGATGCGGCGACCGAGCTTACATGGGTGAGGGCGCTTTGCTTGCGAAGCACTGCTTCGCGAGCGACCGAACGCACAGCCGCCAGCGGCTGGGCTGGGCCCCGGCGGGGTACTTGCAGCGGCCCCTGCGCGGCCCACCCGCCCGGCCAGATCCCGTATCAATGCACTCGCCCACCACGAGGGGCTGCGCCGTTGGCTGGAAACCTAGACCGGTGCCAGCGCGGTAAACGGTGCCCATGGCAGGTTACGCAGCAGCGCATACCCGGGCAGTACCCAGAGCCAGAACGTGGGATTGGCCAGCACCCGCATCAGCGGGTCCAGCAGGCGCGGACGGATGCCGGCGACGTTCAGCAGCATCAGCAGCAGGAAGGGCAGGCTGATGACCAGCAGCGGGTTCATCGCCATCGCGCCGGGCAGGTCGAAATGGACCAGCGAATACAGGCAGCGGGTGCTGCCACAGCCCGGGCAGTACAGGCCGGTCAGCGCGTACAGCGGGCAGCTCGGCAAGGGATTGCCGGCGACATACGGATTGACGTTGCGCAGCACCAGCGCGGCACCGGCGGCCAGGCCGGTGGCGGCCAGCAGCGGTGCCCAGCGGGCCAGTCGGGATCGGGTGGGCAGTGCGGACATGCAGCAACGGATCCGGCGCAGGCGCCGGATCCGTCCACGCGGATCAGTAGCCGCTGTTGCTCATCGCACCCATGCCGCCGAGAGCGACGATCAGGATGCCGTACAGCACGCCGACCACGACGGCGGCAATGGCCGACCAGATGGCCCACTTCTTGGCCTTGGCCGAGGATTCCTGGGCACCGGCGATGTCGCCAGCGGCCAGCTTGCCGTTGACCTGGGCGGCGTAGACGATCGACACGATGCCGGCCGGCAGGCAGCAGAACAGGGTGCTCAGGATGGCCCAGACCAGATTGTTCGGGACCTGCGGAGTGGCGGTATTCATGGGTTCAAGCTCCTTGATGGGTGGTGGTGGTGAATCATTGGTCGGAAAGAGCGCCCAGTACGGCCAAGCCGCCGAACAGCCCGAACCACAACAGCAACAGGACCGGCAGGGCCACGGCCGAAGCCACCGCCCACCAGCCCGCCTTGCGCGACGCGCTGTAGGCCCCCGGCAGGTCGCCGGCCGCGCGGCGGCCATCGACCTGGGAGGCATAGACGATCGACACCACGCCCAACGGCAGGCAGCAGAACAGCGTCGTCAGGATCGCCCAGACCAGATGGTTGGGGATGTAGACCGGACGGCTGAGCGGTGGCGGTTGATTCAAAGCAAGACTCCATTCCTTGGTGGCCGGCCTTGGTGCATTGGCCGAACCTCCCCCCTGTGGGTGCGTAATCTACCTCAACCTGCGCTGCATGTATGCGTTTACAGTCAGATGGTGGCGTGTATGGCCCTTGACTGGGCGCTATTTGACGGGCCTCTGTCATGAGACAGAGGCCGTCATTCCGGGGATTGGGGCTATCGCCTGGAAGCGCTACCGACGGCCGCCGGGCCGATCAGGCGTGATCGCCACGCAGGGCCCGCACCTGCGCCTCCAGCACCGGGGCGCGGGTGGCGTGGCCATCGACGGCCGGTGCCGCCACGACCTCGACGGTAGCGCGGAAACGGCGCGGCACCCGCATGCGGCCGAGGCGGCTGTCGCGGCGACTCCACATGCTCGACCACATGCCGCGCAGGGCCATCGGCACCACCGGCACCGGCCGCCGCTCGAGGATCTTCTCGACGCCGGACTTGAACGGCGCCATCTCCCCGTCGCGGGTCAGCGCACCCTCGGGGAAGATGCAGACCAGTTCGCCTTCGGCCAGCGCAGCGTCGATCTCGTCGAACGCGCGCTGCATCAGTGCCGGGTCTTCGCGCGCACCGGCGATCGGGATTGCCTTGGCGGTCCGGAAGATCCAGCGCATTACCGGGATGTTGAAGATCCTGTAGTACATGACGAAGCGCACCGGGCGCGGAATCGTCGCCGACAGGATCAGCGCGTCCATGTAGCTGACGTGGTTGCAGACCAGCAGTGCGGCGCCTTCGTCGGGCACGTTGGCCTCGATGCCGTGCGGGCGCAGCCGGTACAGGGTGCGCACCATCAGCCAGCTGAGGAAGCGCATCAGGAATTCGGGGACGATGGTGAAGATGTAGATCGCCACCAGCGCGTTGGCGATGGCCAGCGCCAGGAACTGCTGCGGAATGGTCCAGTGCAGCAGCGTGTGCGCGGCCAGCGACAGCAACGCCGCAGCGACGATGAAGCCCGAGTTCTGGATGTTCAGTGCGGCGAACACGCGCGACATCTGCGCCTTCGGCGTGCGGCTCTGGATCAGTGCGAACAGCGGCACCACGAAGATGCCGGTGAACAGGCCGATGCCGATCAGGTCGATGACGATGCGGATGCTGCCGGGCTGCTGCAGGAACGGCGCGATGGTCAGCCCGTGCACCGTCGCTTCGCCGCTGCGGGCGAAGTACAGGTCGAGCAGGAACGCGGTCATGCCGAACGCGCCCAGCGGTACCAGGCCGATTTCCACCGTACGGGCTGACAGCTTCTCGCACAGCAGCGAGCCGACGCCGGTGCCCACCGAGAACAGGGCCAGCGCGAAGATGTACAGGGTCGGCTCGCCGCCCAGGTTGGTCACTGCGTAGGCCGGTAGCTGCGAGGTCAGCACGGTGCCAACGAACCAGAACCAGGACACGCCCAGGATCGAGTTGCGCACGGCCTTCTGCTGGCGCGCCATGCGCAGTACCGCCAGCGATTCCGGCAACGGGTTCCAGTTGATCTTCAGGGTCGGGTCGCCTGCATCGACCCTGGGAATCAGGCGCGCGGCGATGTTGCCGCAGATCGCCAGGGCGATGATCGCGCACGCAGCCACCACCGTGCCGTGGCTCCCGGCCACGGTGAACACCAGGCCGCCGACGATCATGCCGGAGAGGATCGACATCGAGGTCCCCATCTCGACCAGGCCGTTGCCGCCGGTCAGCTCCTCGGGCCTGAGCACCGACGGCAGCACCGAATACTTCACCGGGCCGAACAGGGTCGATTGCATGCCGGTGCAGAACAGGGCGACCAGCAACACCGGCAGGCTCTGGGTGAGGAAGCCGGCGGCGGCCAGCGACATGATCACGATCTCCATGGTGGTGGTGATGACGATCAGCCGCGATTTTTCCAGTTTGTCGGCGATCTGCCCGGCCAGTGCCGAGAACAGGAAGTACGGCAGGATGAAGATGGCCGGTGCCAACGTGGCGTACAGCCCGAGTTCCTCCTCTGGCACGGCCATGAACAGCAACATGCTGATGATCGCTTGCCGGTACACGTTGTCGTTGAACGCACCGAGCGCCTGTACCACGAAGAACGGCAGGAAACGGCGCTGGCGGAGCAGGGCAAACTGGTTGTGACCGGACATGGAACCTCCTTGACCGGCGCAGCCTAGCATTCCTGCCCATCCGCTGTGGGTGCGGACCTGTGGGTGCGGACCGTTGGTCCGCACACCTGCCGTCGGACTCAGACGATATCGTCGACCACGCCGCCATCCACGCGCAGTGCCGCACCGGACGTGGCCGAAGCCTGCGGCGACGCCAGGTACACCACCATGTTGGCCACTTCCTCGACCGTGGCAGTGCGCTGGATCACCGAGGACGGCCGGTGTGCCATCACGAACTCGCGGCCGATCTGCTCCAGTGGCTTGCCGCTGCGTCGGCGTTCATCCTCGAACATCGCCGCGAAGCCGTCGGACAGGGTCGGGCCAGGCAGCACCGCGTTGACGGTGACGCCGCTGCCGGCCACGCGCTTGGCCAGGCCGCGCGACAGTGACAGCTGCGCGGTCTTGCTGACCCCGTAATGGATCATGTCGGCCGGGATGTTGCGCGCCGATTCGGACGAAATGAACAGCACGCGGCCCCAGCCGGCATCGACCATCGCTGGCAGCAGCGCACGCGACAGGCGTACGCCGGACATCACGTTGGTCTGCCAGTAGCGCTCCCAGGTGGCGTCATCGGTCTGGAAGAAATCCTCTGGGCCGAAGATGCCGGCGTTGTTGACCAGGATGTCGATCTTCGGCAGCCCGGCCAGCAGCGTATCGACACCGGCCGCATCGGAGAGGTCGGCGGCGACACCCAATACGTCGGCTCCCGGCACGGCCGCGAGCAGATGCTGGCGGGCGCGCTCGACGCTGCTGGTGCTGCGGCCATTGACAATGACCCGCGCACCAGCGCTGGCCAGGCCTTGGGCGATGGCCAGGCCGATGCCGGCGGTGGAGGCGGTGACCAGCGCGGTGCGACCGCTGAGTTCGATTTTCATGGTGATGATCCAGAGCGGGCGATTGCCCAGTATCCGCCTGGCGCCGTGATCGAACTGCATCGCCAGGTGCAACGCGCCGTTGCACGCGGCGCAGCAGATCCACGCCATGCGTGGATGGGATGCCCGATCAGCGATGAGGGATCAGGTCAGGTTGGTCACCGCCTCATTGGCCGCTGCCCGCACCTTTGGCAGCATGCGCAGTACCAGCGCCATCTGGGTACGGATCAACTGCAGTTTCGGCGGCATCGCCTCGTCGATCTGCTCCAGCTCGGCAGCCGCCGCGCGGTCGGCGTCGTTGTCATCGTCCGCGACGGGTTGCCGCGCGGTCAGCGCCGTCGCCAGCTGCTGAAGTGCCTTGCGCACGCGATCGCCCGCGGCCAGCGCCAGTGGATCGCCTGCGTAGCTGTCCACCTGGTCGCGGTGCGCACCCAGCGCCGACAGATGCCCCAGCAGCGTGTTGGACAGCGCCAGGAAGCGGAAGCCGGCATCCAGGTTGCGGCGCACGTGGCCGGGTTCGCGCAGCATGTTCGACAGTGCGGTGGACAGCGCGGCGTCGGCGTTGTGCATGTCGCGGCGGGCGATGCGGTAGGCCAGGTCGTCGCGCATGCCGCTGCGGTACTGGCCCAGCACCGAATCCAGGTAGCGAGCGGCGGTATCCAGCACGCGTGCCAGGACGAGATGCAGCTGGCGGCCCTGCCAGTCGGGCAGGATCAGGAACGCGGCGGCGGCGGCGATCGCGCAGCCCAGCAGCGTATCGACCATGCGCGGCACGATCAGCACGAAGCCATCGCCGATCAGGTTGAAGCAGGTCAGCGCCATCACGGTGATCGCGGCTGATGCCACCAGGTAGCGGTCGGTGCGGGTGAAGAAGAACAACAGTGCCGACAGCAGTGCGATCAGCAGCTGTACGTGCAGCTGCGGGAACAGCTGCAGCAGTGCCCAGGTCAGCACCAGTCCGGCGACGGTGCCGACGATGCGCTGTGCCAGGCGCTGGCGGGTGGCGCCGAAGTTGGGCCGGCACACGAACACGATGGTCAGCAGTACCCATGAACCGTTCTGCGCATTGAACAGCCGGATCGCTGCAAAGCCGGCGATCAGCGCCAGTGCCATGCGCAGGCCATGGCGGAACAGCACCGAGCCGGGCGTGAGCTGCTGGCGGATGCGCACGCCCATCTCGCGCAGGGTATGCGGGTTGCTGTCGCGCAGGCGAGTGTCGACGTTGTCCAGGCTGGCTTCGGAACGTTCGGCATCCAGCAGGCGGCGCTCGATGCTGCGCAGGTTGTGAACCAGCAGGTCCAGCGAACCGAGCAGGCGCTGCCACTGCGGGCGCTGCTGGTCACGCAGGTAGGCGAGCGCGTCGGCCAGGTCGCGCCCGGCCTGCTGGTTGCTTTCGCCGTATACGAACGGACGACGCAGCCGGATCGCCTCGCCCAGGCGGGCACAGGCCTGGCCCTGCAGGTCGAGCAGGCGCTGGCAGCGGTAAAGCACATCGCTGTGGAAGAAGGCGTCCACCAGCGCGCCATACGGGTAGTGCGAGGAACTGGCGCGCTCGTGGAAATCCTGTGCCATGTAATACAGGCGCAGGTACAGGCCGGAGTTCACGCCCGGCCGCCCGGAACGGCCGAAGCGGGCCAGGATCGCGGTCTTGGCCTCGTTCAACGCACCGACCACGCGCCGGTTCTGTTCGGCCAGGTCGAGCTGGCGACGTTGCAGGTCGGCTTCGCGCACCGGCTCGAACAGCGCAGCCTTCAGCTGCAGGTAGCGGCCCAGCTCAACGTACAGCCGCGCCACGCGTTCGCGCACCGGCCGGTTGGCGAACAGCGCAGTCCACAGGATCGACAGCAGCCCGTACCAGGCTGCACCGGCCAGCAGATGGCTGACCGCGTCCAGCGCGCTGTGGAGGTCGCTGGCGCCATGCTGCTCCAAGCCGATCATCGTGTAGATCGCCAGCGTCACCGTGGCCTGGGCAATGGATGCGTAGCGCTCACCGAGCGCGCCAAGCAGTGTCAGGCCGAAGGTGGACAGTGCCAGCGCACCGATGAAGATCCACGGCCACGGGAACAGCCAGATCACCGAGGCCGCCGCAATGCAGAAGCACAACAGTGACAACACCACGGCCTTGATCCGGCCCCACCAGTTGTCGTCCGTTTCCGCGATGGCGCTTGCGATGATGCCGAGGAACACGCCGGGCAGGGCGGTCAGCGCCTCGAACTGCCAGCACACGGCCACGGCCGCGGTCAGCGCGATGAACACGCGCAGGCCGTAGCTGGCCTTTTCGTGGGCCCACAGGCGGCTGAGGCGGGATTGGCGGGCGGACATGCAGGCTCGGTGGAAGGGTCTTCCACCATTATTGCGGGCTGCGCGTGAAATATGGAGTGCGGACCAACGATCCGCACCCACGGTGGTGCCGGGCCTTACATGTCGAACCGCACGCTCACAGCGAACGTGCGTGGCAGGCCTGTGCCGGCGTTGGACCAGTACTTCCGGTTGGCCAGGTTCTCGACACTGGCGCGCACGGTCACCGGATGACCGGAGGCGAGCAGGCGGTAACCGATGCCTGCATTGACCAGCGTGTAGTCGGGCAGCTTCAGGGTGTTGTCGGCGTCGTACCAGACATCGCCGTAATAGCGCACCGCGGCGTAGGACTCCAGCCCATCCACCCACGGCAGCTGGTAGGTGGCGTGCACGACCCCACTCCAGCGCGCTGCACCGGCGGTACGGTTGCCTTCCTGTGCGACGCTGGCCGGGGACAGCCTGTCGTAGGTCGGGTCAAGCCAGGTGACGCCTCCGCCAACCGTGAGGACATCGCTGAGGTGCAGGTCGGCACTGGCTTCGATGCCTTCGTACAGCGTGATGCCGTCCTGCACCAGGCGCTTGCCGGCCGGTGTGAGTTCATCGATATTTGCGCCACGCTCCAGCCGGAACGCCGCCACGTTCGCATTCCAGCGCGCGGCCTCGGCCTTCGCGCCGATCTCGTACTGCTTGCTGAGGGTCGGGTCGAGCACATCACCGGCGTTGACGTAGTTGTTGCCTACGCGGCTGCCCGCTTCCAGCGATTCGATGTAGCTGGCGTAGAGGATGACCGCCTCGCTGGGCTTGAACATCACGGCATAGGTCGGTGTGACCGGATAGGTGTGGTAGCGGCCCTTGGTCTCGTAATCGTTGTAGCGCCAGCCCGCCAGCACCGACCAGCCGCTGCCGAGATCGACGGTATCGCTTGCGAACACGGCCTGCTGCACGGTCTCGTCGCCGCGGGTCATCACCCGTGAACCGACGGCGTCATGGCGGATGGCATGGCGCTGGTACAGGTTGGCGCGGCCGATCAGGCTCCATTCGTAGGGACGGTCCCAGCCCAGCCCGGTCTGGTGACTGATGCCTGCCACCACCTGATGCTGCAGCGGACCGGTGTGGAAGCTGCCCTGCAGCATCGCCTGCGCCAGCTTCCACTCGCTCTTGCCACCCAGTTCATAGACGTTGACGTCATAGTCGCCATTGGGCGAATCGATGTAGGCGAAGATCTTGTTGACGTCATTCCACGAGGTGGTGACGCCATAACTCAGGCTGGTTTTCCAGTCGCTGTTGATCTGCCAGTCCAAGCGGGTCGACAACAGGCTGGAACGAGTGTCGTAGTAGGTGCCGGGGACACTGTTGCCGGCATTCCCGGCGATCGGTCGTGGCAATGAGGTCAGTCCGCGGGAGTAGTACTGCGGCGATTCCTCGCGCAGGTCGCGTGACTGGAACACGCCGTCGAAGGTCCAGATCAGTGCGTCGCTCAGGCGCGCGTCCAGCGACAGTGCGCCCACCTTGCGATCGACGTGGCCACCGTTGAAGGTTTCGCCCTTTTCCCGGTAGGCGTTGAAACGATAACCGAACATCTGCTCGTTGCCGAAGCGGCCGCCGACGTCGATCCCGCCGCTGACGATGCCCTGCTCGCGCCAGCCCAGCTGGGCGGAGAAGGTGGGCGTGTCGGTCGGCTTCTTGGTGATGTAGTTGACGATGCCACCGGGGGCACCGAAACCGTACAGGAATCCGCCCGGGCCTTTCAGCAGATCGACCTGTTCCATCACTTCCAGCGGCCACTCGGTACCCCACGAGGAGACCTGCAGGCCATTGACCCGATAGCTGTCGAAGTTCAGGTCGATGCCACGGTTGCGGATCGGCGAACTCCAGCCACTGGCATAGGCGCTGACCTGGGTGGTGACCGAAGGGTCGAGCAGGAACGCTTCGCCCAGCGAGACCACTTGGCGCTGCTCGATCTGCTCGCGGCCCACGGCGGTGATCGCAAACGGGGTATCACGCAGCACGCGATCACCAAGGGCGCCGGTATCGGCGTGGGTGCGTTCGGCGGTGACCTTCACCGCATCCAGATCGGTGGCACTGCGGTTCCGATGGGTGCGCTCGGGTACGGACTGGGCATGCGCGGCACAGGCCAGTGACAGGGAAACGGCAAGCAGGGCCGGGCGGCAGAGTGGGTGCAGGAGCATGGTTCAGTCATCCTCGGCGAACGGCCACGCGCCATCCGCCCGCATGGGGGGAAAGGTTGATGGCTGGGATCACGCAGGCTTGCCGGAGAGGGCAGCGGGGCGCCGCGAAGGGGCGCAGGACCATGGCTGGAGGGGAATTGTTCTCTTTTCGTTACAGCACGTCAAACCCGGAGGCGTGCGGACCAACGGTCCGCACCCACCCTCCGTGCCCGTGGTAGTGCCGGCCGCTGGCCGGCAGATTCGCAGCACCTAGAAGTAGATCCACGCCATGCGTGGATGGGCTCTGCTACGCCCGCTGCGCGCGCTTGAGCAGCTTCGCTTCGCGCCTGCGCGCGCGACGGGTGCGCCAGCGCTCGGCCAGGCAGGAGAAGATCACGTACAGCGCCGGCGTGCTGAGCAGGGTCAGGCTCTGCGAGAACAGCAGGCCGCCGATCATCGCGATGCCCAGCGGGCGGCGCAGCTCGGACCCTTCACCCAGGCCGATGGCCAGCGGCACTGCGGCCAGGATCGCGACCATCGTAGTCATCATGATCGGGCGGAAGCGCACGATGCTGGCCTCGCGTGCGGCATCGCGCGGCGCCAGCCCATGCTCGCGCTGCGCCACCAGTGCGAAGTCGATCATCATGATCGCGTTCTTCTTGACGATGCCGATCAGCAGCACCAGCGCGATCATCGAGATCACCGACAGCTCGGTGTTGGTGCCGAACAGGGCCAACAGCGCACCGACACCGGCCGCCGGCAGCGTGGACAGGATGGTGACCGGGTGGATCAGGCTCTCGTAGAGCATGCCCAGTACCAGGTACACGGTCAGGATCGCGGCGAACACCAGGATCAGCATGTCGCTGGGATCGGAGTTGAAGCCGAAGCCCGCATCGTCGGCCAGGCGGATGTCGCCGGGCATGCGCATGCCGGCCACGGTCGCGTCGATGATCGCCTTGGCCTCGCCCATGCTCACGTTGGGAGCCAGGTTGTAGCTGAGGTCCATCGTCGTGTACTGGTTCTCGTGGGTGATCTGCGATGGGGCCAGGCCAGGCATCTGCGTGGCCACCGCGGTGATCGGCACCATGTCGCCGTTGCGCGCACGCACGTACACCTCATCCAGCGCCGCCGGGGTGGCGGTCTGCGAGGGCAGGGCATTGACCACCACGCTGTACTGGTTGATGTCCGAATAGATGGTGGAGATCTGGCGCTGGCCGAACGCACCGTACAGCGCGCCGTCGATGGCGCCCACCGTGATGCCCAGGCGCGCGGCCTTTGCGCGGTCGATCTGGATGTTCTGGCGCAGGCCGGCATTGTCCACGTCGGTCCCGACGTCGCGCAGCTTCGGGTTCTTCTTCAGTTCCGCCTGCAGCTTGGGCAGCCATTCCTGCAGTCCGGCCAGGTCGTTGCCCTGCAGCGAGATGCGGTACTGCGCGCCCTGGCTGGAACCGCCGCCATCGTTGCTGGGCAGGTCCTGGATCGCGCGCAGGCGCAGCTGCAGGTCGGGATAGCGATCGGCCTTGGCACTGAGGCGCGCCAACGCATGCGCGGTGGTTTCGCGGCGGCCGTCGCTGCGTGATTTCAGCTCGATGTTGAACTGTGCACTGGAGCCCTGGCGGCCGCTGCCCAGGCGTACACCCACCGTCTTCACCGCCGGGTCGGCCATCAGCATGTCGGTGATGCGGCGCTGGCGCGCGACCATGTCCTCGAACGACACGGTGGCACTGGAGTTGGCGCGGCCCCAGATCAGGCCGGTGTCCTGCGGCGGGAACGCGCCCTTCTTCACCGCGCCGAACAGGAAGATGGTGACGCCGATCAGGATCAGCGGCGTCAGCGACAGCAGCAGCGCGTGGCGCAGCGAGAAGTCGAGGAACACGGTGTAGATGCGCAGCATGCGCTCGTGGCCGGCGTCCAGCCAGCGGCCAAAGCGCGACGGTGGCGCGCTGTGGTCGTGCGCACTGAGGAAGCGGCTGCACAATGCCGGGGTCAGCGTCAGCGAGACGATCATCGAGACCACGATGGCCGCCACCAGGGTGACGGTGAACTCGCGGAAGAACGCGCCCATCATGCCGCTGGCGAACAGCAGCGGGATGAACACCGCCACCAGCGAGGCGGTGATCGAGACGATGGTGAAGCCGATTTCGCGCGCACCGGTCAACGCCGCCTGCATGCGCGGCATGCCTTCGTCGAGGTGGCGCATGATGTTCTCGATCACCACGATCGCATCGTCGACCACGAAGCCGATCGCGATCACCAGCGCCAGCAGGCTCAGGTTGTTCAGGGTGAAGCCCATCACGTACATCACCAGCGCGGCGCCGGCCAGCGACAGCGGCACGGTCACCGCCGCGATCAGGGTGGGTGCCAGCCGGCGCAGGAACAGCGCCATGGTCAGCACCACCATCGCCAGGCTGATCAGCAGGGTGACCTGCACTTCATGCAGCGACGAACGGATGGTCGGCGTACGGTCGAAGTACGGCGTCATCGTGGTGCCCGGCTGCAGGTAGTCGCGCAGGGTGGGGATCTGCGCCTTGACCCGGTCCACGGTCTCCACGATGTTGGCGCCGGCGCGGGTGAACACGTACATCACCACCGCCGGCTTGTGGTCGAACCACGCCGCCTGGTAGGCATCCTGTTGGCCGTCGTAGACGTTGGCGATATCCTTCAGCCGGATCACCCGGCCGTCGCCCTGGGTCTTGACCACCAGGTCGGCGAAGTCGGCGGCGCGCGCCACCGAGTCGTTGGCGATGATCGCCGTGGTGGTGTTGCCATCGCTGAGGAAGCCGGTGGGCGAGGTCACGTTGGCCGCGCGCACTGCGTTGCGCAGGTCATCGGCGGTCAGGCCCAACGCGTTCATCAGGCGCAGGTTGACATCCACGCGCACCGCCGGCGTCGACGCGCCAGCGATGTCGACCGAGGCGACGCCGCTGATCTGGCGGATGCGCTGCGCCAGCAGCGAGTCGGCCACGTTGTAGAGCTCGTCGGCCGACTGCGTCTGCGAGGTCAGCGCGATGGCGATCACCGGGTCGTCGTTCGGATTCGCCTTCTGGTACATCGGCGAGCCCATGCCCGAGGGCAGGTCGGCCTGGGCCGAGTTGATCGCCGTTTGTACATCCAGTGCCGCCGAATCGATGTTGTGGCCGCTCTGGAAGATCATGAACACCAGCGAGCTGCCTTCCGAGCTCGACGAGCGCATGCGATCGATGCCCGGCAGCTGGCCGAGATGGCGTTCCAGCGGCGCGGTGACGGTCGAGGCCATGGTCGCCGCGTCGGCGCCGGACTGGCTGGCATGCACGAAGATTACCGGGATCTCGATGTTCGGCAGCGCCGATACGCCCAGGCGCAGGTAGCAGATCAGGCCGACCATGAACAAGCCGATGGCCAGCAGTGCGGTGCCGATCGGGCGGCGGATGAAGGGACCGGACAGGTTCATCGCGCGGCCCCCCACGGCAGTGGGGCGTGGATCATGCCTGCGGCTCCTGCAGCGAACCATCGCGCAGCGCACGCTGTTCGCGGCGGCGCGCCAGCCACTCGGAGAAGCGCTCCATGTACAGGTAGATCACCGGCGTGGTGTACAGGGTCACCAACTGCGACAGCAGCAGGCCGCCAACGATGGCGATACCCAGCGGGCGGCGCAGCTCCGAACCGATGCCGGTGCCCAGCGCCAGCGGCAGTGCGCCGAGCATGGCCGCAGCGGTGGTCATCATGATCGGGCGGAAGCGCAGCAGGCAGGCGCGGCGGATCGCTTCATGCGCGTTGGCACCGGCGCGGCGCGCCTCGATCGCGAAGTCGACCATCATGATGCCGTTCTTCTTGACGATGCCGATCAGCAGCACGATGCCGACGATGCCATCCACCGACAGGCTCAGCCCGCACAGCATCAGCGCCAGCAGCGCGCCGACGCCGGCCGGCGGCAGCGTGGAGATGATCGTGATCGGGTGGATGTAGCTCTCGTAGAGCACGCCCAGCACGATGTAGATCACCACCAGCGAGGCCAGCAGCAGCCACACCACGTCGGTCTGGCTGCCGGTGAACTCAGCCGCCTTGCCGATGAACTCGGCATGCAGGTGGGTGGGCATGTCCAGGCTGTCCTTGGTCTCCTGGATCGCTCGCACCGCTTCGGACAGCGAATAGCCCGGCGCCACGTTGAACGACACGGTCACCGCCGGCAGCTGCTGCTGGTGGCTGACCACCAGCGGGGCGCTGCTGACCTTGCCTTCGGCCAGCGCCGACAGCGGGATGATGTTGCCGGCGCCGACGGTGATGCCGGTGTTCTGCGCGCCGATGCCGGTGGCGGTGGACGAGTTGGAGGAGGTGACCTGGCCGAAGCTGGTGGCATTGGTGCCGGTCAATGCGCCGGCGCCGTTGGAGGCGACCGCCAGCTGTTCCATCAGCGCGGTGCTGGTGCGGAACTCCGGTGCCACTTCCAGCACCACGCGATACTGGTTGAGCTCGGTGAAGATGGTCGAGATCTGGCGCTGGCCGAACGCATCGTAGAGCGTGTCGTCGATGGTCTGCATCGGCACGCCCAGCACGCTGGCCTTGTCGCGGTCGATGTTCAGTTCCAGGGCGCGGCCCTGGTTGGACAGGTTGTTGTCGACGTCGGCCAGTTCCGGGCGCTTGCGCAGCGCTTCGGTCAGGCGCGTGGCCTGGGTCGCCACCGTCGCCGAATCCACGTCCGACAGCGAGTACTGGTACTCGGTGGCGGCCACGCGGGTATCCAGGGTCACGTCCTGCACCGGTTTCAGGTACAGCGCCACGCCCGGAATGCCGGCCACCGCCTTCTGCAGGCGCGGCAGGATCTCATCCAGGCCATCGCGCTCGCCGCGTTCCTTCAGCACGATCGACAGCTGGCCCTGGTTGAGCGTGGGATTCATGCTGCCCGCGCCAATGAAGGCCGACACGCCGGTCACATCCGGGTCCTGGCGCAGCGCTTCGGCCACCTGCCGGGTGCGCTGCTCCATCTGCGGGAAGGCGATGTTCTGGTCGGCCTGCACCACGCCGGTGATCAGGCCGGTGTCCTGTTCGGGCAGCAGGCCCTTGGGGATCAGCACGTACAGCAGCACGGTCAGCACCAGCGCGCCACCGGCCACGGCCAGGGTCAGGCGCTGGTGGCCCAGCACCCAGTCCAGGCTGTGCTCGTAGAGGCCGACGGTGCGCGTCCACAGGTTCTGCTTGCCGGCCGCTGCCGCGCGCTCATGCGCGTCCTCGCCCTCGGGCAGGGCGTCGGGCTTGAGCAGGTAGGCGCACATCATCGGGGTCAGCGTCAGCGAGATCAGCATCGACAGCACCACGGCGATGCTCAGCACCCACGCGAACTCGTGGAACAGGCGGCCGGTGACGCCGGGCATCAGCAGCAGCGGCAGGAACACCGCCACCAGCGAGACGGTCAGCGACAACACGGTGAAGCCGATCTGGCGTGCGCCGATCTCGGCCGCTTCCTTGCCGCTCTTGCCCTGCTCGATGTAGCGCACGATGTTCTCGATCATCACGATCGCGTCGTCGACCACGAAGCCGGTGGCCACCACCAGCGCCATCAGCGACAGGTTGTCCAGCGACATGCCGGCGAAGGCCATCACCGCGAAGGTACCGGCCAGCGAGAGCGGTACTGCCACCGACGGGATGATCGTGGCCCACAGGCGGCGCAGGAACACGAAGATCACCGCCACCACCAGGCCGATGGTGAGGATCAGGGTGAACTGCACCTCATGCACCGAGGCGCGGATGGTCTCGGTGCGATCGTTGAAGATTTCCAGGTGCACGTCGGCCGGCAGCACGCCCTGCAGCTGCGGCAGGATCGCGCGGATGCGCTCGACGGTCTGCACGATGTTGGCACCGGGCTGGCGGCGCACTTCCAGCAGCACCGCCGGCTTGCCATCGGCCCAGGCGGCCAACTGGTCGTTCTCCACGCCATCGATCACCTCGGCCACGTCCGACAGCCGCACCGGGCGGCCGTTCTTGTAGCTGATGATGGTGTCGCGGTACTCGGCGGCGCTGGCCAGCTGGTCGTTGGTGCCGATGCTGTAGGACTGGGTCTTGCCGTTCAACGAACCCTTCGGCGCGTTGACGTTGGCCTGGGTCAGCGCGCTGCGCAGCTGTTCCAGGGTCAGCCCCATGTTCGACAGCTGCGCCGGATTGACCTGGATGCGCACGGCCGGACGCACGTTGCCGGCAATCGAGACCAGGCCCACGCCCTGCACCTGCGACAGGCGCTGGGCCAGGATCGAGTCGGCGTAGTTGTTGACGTCGCGCAGCGGGCGCGTGTCAGAGGTCAGCTTCAGGGTGACGATGGCCGCGTCGGCCGGATTCACCCGGTTGTAGACCGGCTGGTAGGGCAGCGATGAGGGCAGGGTGGCCTGGCGGATCGCCGCCTGCACGTCCTGCGCGGCGATGTCGATGTCGCGGTCCATCGAGAACTGCAGGATGATCGTCGACAACCCGGCCGACGAGTCCGACGTCATCAGTTCCAGCCCGGAGATCTGCCCGAACTGGCGCTCCAGCGGGGTGGTGACCAGCGAGGCCATGGTGGTGGCGTTGGCGCCGGGGTACTGGGTGGTGACCACCAGGCTGGGCGCATCGATTTCCGGCAGCGCCGACACCGGCAGCTTGCGGTAACCGAGGATGCCCAGCAGCAACAGGCCCGCCATCAACAGCGAGGTAGCGATCGGGCGGCGGATGAAGATCGTCGAAAAGCCCACGGACTGATCCTTGCTGGCACTTCAATGTCGGCGCCGGCAGGTCCGCCGGCGCGAGGGAGAACCGTGGCCTGCGCTCAGCGCGGGCCACCACCGCGACGGCCACCGCCGCCACCGTTCTTCTGCTCGGCCGCCTTCAGCTCGGCCTCGGTCGGCGCGGCCGGGGTCTCGCCCGGCTTCAGCGCGGTGACCTTGCTGCCCGGCTTCAGGCGGAACTGGCCTTCGCTGACCACCCGCTCGCCGCCCTTGAGGCCTTCGGCGATCTGCACCTGGCTGTCGCCCACTTCCACGCCGCTGCGCACGGTCTGCATCTTCACCGTGTTGTCGCCCTGCACGACATAGACGTACTCGCCGTCCGGGCCACGCAGCACCGCCTGGGTCGGAATGACCACGCCGCCGCCGATGGTGCGCAGCTGCATGCGCACGTTGACGAACTGGCCCGGCCACAGGCTGTTGTCGGTGTTGTCGAAGACGGCGCGCGCCTTGAACGTGCCGCTGTCCGCACTGATCAGGTTGTCGACCACATCGAGCTTGCCGTCGCCGGACAGCACGTGCGAATCCGCGCGGTCCAGCGCCGCCACCGGCACCGTGCCGGCGGCCTGCGCCTGGCGCACATCGCCGAGCTGGCGCTCGGGCAGGTTGAACAGCACGTGGATCGGATGGATCTGGGTCAACGTGACAAGCGCGGTACCGGCGTTGACCACGTTGCCGGCGTCGACCGCACGGATGCCGGCGATGCCGGAGATCGGTGCGGTGACCCGGGTGTACTGCAGCTGCACCTGCGCCGAGCGCATGCTGGCCTCGTTGGCGGCCACGGCGCTTTCGTACTGTGCCACTTGGTTTCGCTGTGTATCCAGATCGGTCTTGGCGACGTACTGGCGATACTCCGGCGCGTTCGAGCGCTGGTAGTTGGAGCGAGCGGTGGCGAGCAGGGCCTCGTTCTGGCGCTTGGCTGCCGCGGCCTGGTCGTAGCTGGCCTGGGCGGTGCGCGGATCGATCACCGCCAGCACATCACCCTGCTTCACTTCCTGGCCTTCACGGAAATTCAGGCTCATCAGCTGGCCGCCGACCTGCGGGCTGACGGTGACGGTGTTCATCGCGGTCACCGTACCCAGCGCGCTGGCATACACCGGCACGTCCTGGAGCGTGGCCTCCACCACGGTCACCGGCACTGGACCGGCACTCGGATCTTCGCCGCCCTGGCGCGCGCCCGCAGCAGGTTTTCCAGCCTTGTCCTTGCCCCCGCCGATGACGCGCAGGCCGACCACGGCCAGCACCAGGATCGCCACGACCAGCAGCACGATCTTCCAAACACGTGACATTACGAGGACTCCGAGAGGGCTGGACCGGACGGGACGCCGGGACAATGCGCAAAGCATACCTGTGCCACATCACGTTTCCTGCATGACGGATGGGACGGGCGCTAAGACCGGATGCGGCGCCGGAGGTTCCCGTGGCGCCGGTGTTGCCCTACATTCAGCTGGAACCCTCTTGCTGTGGAGATTGCGATGCGCCGTTCGCTGCTGCTGTCCGCCCTGCTGCTGGCCCTGCCGGCGCTTGCCCATGCCCAGGAAGGGCAACGCCCGGAAGTGACCGCCGCCGCGCAGCGGCTGCAGGCCCGGGTGGTCGAATGGCGTCGTGACTTCCACCAACATCCGGAGCTGTCCAATCGCGAGGCGCGCACCTCGGCCGAGGTCGCCAAGCGCCTGCGGGCGATGGGCCTGAAGCCGAAGACCGGCATCGCCCACCACGGCGTGGTGGCGATCATCGAAGGCGGCAAGCCGGGTCCGAAGATCGCGTTGCGTGCAGACATGGACGCGTTGCCGGTGACCGAGCAGACCGGCCTGCCGTTCGCCTCCAAGGCCACCGACCAGTACCGCGGGCAGACCGTGGGCGTGATGCATGCCTGTGGCCACGACGCGCACACCGCGACGCTGCTGGGCGTGGCCGAAGCGCTGGTATCAATGAAGAAGGACCTGCCGGGCCAGGTGATGCTGATCTTCCAGCCGGCCGAGGAAGGCGCGCCGCCGCCGGAAGAGGGCGGTGCCGCACTGATGCTGAAGGAAGGGCTGTTTGCCGACTTCAAGCCGGAGGCAGTGTTCGGCCTGCATGTGTTCTCCAGCGTGCAGGCCGGCCAGATCGCGGTGCGCGGCGGCCCATTGATGGCTGCCTCTGATCGCTTCGGGATCAAGGTGATCGGTCGCCAGACGCATGGCTCGGCACCGTGGAACGGTGTTGACCCGATCGTCGCCACCGCCGATCTGGTCGGCACCGCGCAGACCATCGTCAGCCGCCGCGCCAACCTGTCCAAGCAACCGGCGGTGCTGACCTTCGGCGCAATCAACGGCGGCATCCGCTACAACATCATTCCCGATGAAGTGGAGATGGTCGGCACCATCCGCACCTTCGACGAAGGCATGCGCCAGCAGATCTTTGCCGACCTGCGCAACGTGGCCGAGCACACGGCCGCCGCGCACGGTGCGAAGGCGGTGACCGACATCTACGAATCGGAGGGCAACCCGGCCACGGTGAACGACCCGGCGCTGACCGCGAAGATGCTGCCGAGCCTGCAGGCGGTCGTGGGCAAGGACAACGTGTACGAGCCGCCGCTGCAGATGGGCGCGGAGGATTTCTCGCTGTACGCGAAGGAAGTGCCGGGCATGTTCTTCTTCGTCGGGTCCACCAGCGTGGGCATCGATCCGGCGACGGCGCCGGCCAACCATTCGCCGAAGTTCCTGCTGGATGAGAAGGCGCTGGATGTGGGATTGCGCGCGTTGCTGCAGGTGAGCCTGGATTACCTGCACGGTGCCGGCTCGCCTGCGGGGTGAGGGTTGCCGGCAGGGCTTGCAGCCCTGGGTACGCGACATCGCATGCGCGCTGTCGCTCCCACAGTTCGCTGCGCGAACAGTGGGCCCCCCTTACCAGCTTCCAGACCCCTGCCGCTTCGCGGCCGCCCCCTGACTCAGGGGGCTTTCCTCCAGACCCGATCCCGTGGCTTGCCGGTAGATCCACGCCATGCGTGGATGGCAGACATCGAAAATGTCCGAAGGATCGGATTTTGACTTTCTGATCTTTCCCGTGGTGGATCGGCGGCAGAAATGTGTCGGGGGGCCGGGCGGGTGGGGCTGGCGGGGTATCCGCGCCATGGATGGCGCGGCTAAGCCTCCAGGGACGGATTCACGGCGTCCCCGCCAGCCCCATCCGCCCGGCCCACTCCCGGGAATCCAGGCTTTCGACGACCCAACACCCCACCACGGAGGGGCTCCGCCGTTGGCCGGCCAGGCCGAAGGCCCTCCCTCCGCGCGATACAATGCGTCTCATGAACACCCCACAGGATTCCAGCCTCGGTCGCGAGGTCAGTTACCCGTCGCAGTACGATCCCGGCCTGCTGTTTCCCATCCCGCGCAGCGGCGCCCGTGCCGAGATCGGCCTCGATGATGCCGCGCTGCCGTTCGTCGGCCACGACCGCTGGCATGCGTTCGAACTGAGCTGGCTCGACCCGCGTGGCAAGCCGCAGGTGGCCGTGGCCACCGTCCAGGTGCCCTGCACCTCGCCGCGGTTGATCGAGTCGAAGTCGTTCAAGCTCTACCTGAACTCCCTCAACAGCACCCGCATCGACAGCGCCGAGGCGCTGCGCTCGCGCATCGTGGCGGACCTGTCGGCCTGTGCCGGTGCGCCGGTCCAGGTCGAGTTCGGCCTGCCGGGTCTGCGCGAGACGCCGCTCGGCGAATCCATCGACGGGCTGGACGTGGAGATCGATTGCTACGGCCCGCCGCAGGCCGACTTCCTTGCCGCCGATGCGGGCGAGGTGGTGGAGGAGACCCTGGTTTCGGCGTTGCTGAAGTCCAACTGCCCGGTCACCGGCCAGCCGGACTGGGCCACGGTCAGCCTGCGTTACCGTGGGCCGAAGATCGACCGCGCCGGCCTGCTGCGCTATCTGGTCAGCTATCGCGAGCACGCCGAGTTCCACGAGCAGTGCGTCGAGCGGATCTTCAGCGAGGTGTCCGCGCGCTGCCAGCCGCACTGGCTCGAGGTTGAGGCCCGCTACACCCGCCGTGGTGGCCTGGACATCAACCCTTGGCGTGCCAGCCCCGGCATCGCCGCCCCGGCTGCGACCTACCGCGAGCTGCGGCAGTAACCGAGCAGGCGGTTACCGGTCGTGCCGGCCGCTGGCCGGCAACCACGTGGAACCGGTGTCCAGGGCAAGCCGGCCAGCGGCCGGCACGACCGGACACCTTCTCTCCCGATTGTTCAGCCGCCCCCGGGGGCGGCTTCACATCTGCACCATCCCCATTTAACAACCTCCATGGCACCGTGCGGACCACGTAGTCATGCAGACGGGAGTTGTGGATGAGTACCGAGAAGAAAGCCGATTTCTCCGGCGTCAGCAGCAGCGTCGACAGTACCGCCGAACAGGCACCGAAGGCGGACTTCTCCGGCGTCAGCGCTTCGGTGGACAGCACCGCAGACGTTGTCAGCGGCGGCACCTATACCGTGCAGAAGGGTGACTCGCTGTCGAAGATCGCCAAGCAGCATCTGGGCGACGCCAATGCCTGGAAGAAGATCTTCGAAGCCAACCGCGATGTGCTTGATGACCCGGACAAGATCTTCCCGGGCCAGACCCTGAAACTGCCGCCGAAGTAAGCCGGCCAGAGTGCCGTCCAACAATCCCTGGGAGGAACCCCGAATGATCAAGACCACCCCGCTCCAGACCGCCTTGATCGCCGCCCTGCTGGGCAGCGTCGCCCTGGTCGGTTGCAAGAAGAAAGAAGAGTCGACCGACAACAATGCCGCTCCGGCAGCGACTGCTCCGGCCGAACCGGCAGCACCGGCCCCGATGACCGGCGCGCCGCCGCCGATGGCCGAAGCCGCTGCTGTCAGCGTCTCGTCGGTCACGGTCGGCAAGACCGCCGCCGCCGACAAGTCGGTTGCGACGACGGCTCTGTTCGCACCGAAGGACGACATCATCGTCTCGGTCAAGACCGACGGCGCGGCAAACAATGTCAACGTTGGCGCGAAGCTGACCTATCAGGACGGCCAGGTGGCCGGCGAACAGAATGCCACGCTGAACACCAGCGGTGCGGAAACCACCAACGTCACCTTCAAGAATGCAAAGGGCTGGCCGGCCGGCAAGTACCGCGCCGAAGTCACCGTCGATGGCAAGGCGGCCGGAACGCCGCAGGAGTTCGAGGTCAAGTAAGTCCAGCCGACTCTCTCCCGGCAGGGCTCACGATGGACGCAGCCGCGAGGCTGCGTCCTTTTTTGTTGGGCGATGGTTGGCTTCATCCAGGCGTCGATGGATCACAGCGTTGCCGGCATGCAGTACCGCCGCGTATGGCGTGGCTTTGCCCCGCGCGACTGAAAACGCGACAATGCAGGGGTTTCCCCGCCGCGCGCCCACCCTGACGGCGACGGGGGAAAGCGTGGGGCCCCGCCTCGCGCGCGACACGGTTGCACGTGGCCCGGCGCTGGCGCCGGCCTTCCCCTGAGCATTGCTACAGAGTCCAAGTCCCCCATGTCCAAGATCCTCTACACGCTGACCGACGAAGCACCGTTCCTGGCCACCCAGTCGCTGCTGCCGATCGTTGACGCCTACACCGCCACGGCCGGCATCGTGGTGGAAACCCGTGACATCTCGCTGTCCGGCCGCATCCTGTCGCAGTTCCCGGAACTGCTGTCCGACGCGCAGAAGGTCAGCGACGACCTGGCCGAGCTGGGCCAGCTGGCGACCACCCCGGACGCCAACATCATCAAGCTGCCGAACATTTCCGCCTCGGTGCCGCAGCTGAAGGCGGCCATCAAGGAACTGCAGGACCAGGGCTACCCGCTGCCGGATTACCCGGAAACCCCGGCCGACGACCAGCAGCGCGACTACAAGGCGCGCTACGACAAGGTCAAGGGCAGCGCGGTGAACCCGGTGCTGCGCGAAGGCAACTCCGACCGCCGTGCACCGCTGTCGGTGAAGAACTACGCGCGCAAGCACCCGCACCGCATGGGCGCTTGGGCGCCGGATTCGAAGTCGCACGTCGCGCACATGGCCGCCGGCGATTTCTACGGCAGCGAAAAGTCGGCCACCCTGGCCAACGCCGGTTCGCTGAAGATCACCTTCCACGGCAAGGACGGCAGCGCCGTCGTGCTGAAGGAAAAGACCGCGGTCAAGGCCGGCGAGATCGTCGACGCCGCCGTGATGAGCCGCAAGGCACTGGCCGCGTTCATCGGCGAGCAGATTGCCGATGCCAAGGCTCAGGGCGTGCTGTTCTCGCTGCACCTGAAGGCGACCATGATGAAGGTCTCCGACCCGATCATGTTCGGCGTGGCGGTCAATGAGTTCTACAAGGACGTGCTGGCCAAGCACGCCGACGTGCTCAAGCAGGCCGGTTTCGACGCCAACAACGGCATCGGTGACCTTGCTGCGCGCCTGCCGTCGCTGCCGGAAGCCACCCGTGCTGCGATCGAAGCCGACCTGGCTGCCGAGTACGCACAGCGCCCGGGCGTGGCCATGGTCAACTCGGACAAGGGCATCACCAACCTGCACGTGCCGAGCGACGTCATCGTCGACGCCTCGATGCCGGCGATGATCCGCGACTCCGGCAAGATGTGGAACGCCGAAGGCAAGCTGCAGGACACCAAGGCCGTCATTCCGGACCGCTGCTATGCCGGCGTGTACCAGGCCGTCATCGACGACTGCAAGGCGCACGGCGCCTTCGACCCGGCCACCATGGGCTCGGTGCCCAACGTCGGCCTGATGGCACAGAAGGCCGAGGAGTACGGCTCGCACGACAAGACCTTCCAGATCGCTGCCGATGGCGTGGTCAAGGTCACCGACGACGCCGGCAACCTGGTGTTCGAGCACACTGTAGAAGCCGGTGACATCTGGCGCATGTGCCAGACCAAGGACGCGCCGATCCAGGACTGGGTCAAGCTGGCCGTCGAGCGTGCCCGCCTGAGCAGCACCCCGGCCGTGTTCTGGCTGGATGCCGCCCGCGCCCACGACGCGCAGGTCATCGCCAAGGTCGAGCAGTATCTGAAGGACCACGACACCAACGGCCTGGACATCCGCATCCTGCCGCCGGTGGAAGCGACCGCGTTCTCGCTGGACCGCATCCGCAAGGGCGAGGACACCATCTCGGTGACCGGCAACGTGCTGCGCGACTACCTGACCGACCTGTTCCCGATCATGGAACTGGGCACCAGCGCCAAGATGCTGTCGATCGTGCCGCTGATGGCCGGTGGTGGCCTGTTCGAGACCGGCGCCGGTGGTTCGGCCCCGAAGCACGTGCAGCAGTTCGTCGAAGAGGACTACCTGCGCTGGGATTCGCTGGGTGAGTTTCTGGCCCTGGCCGCGTCGCTGGAACACCTGGGCAACCGCTATGACAACGCCGCCGCCCGCGTGCTGGCCAAGGCGCTGGACGAAGCCAACGGCCAGTTCCTGGACAACGACAAGTCGCCGTCGCGCAAGCTGGGTGGCATCGACAACCGTGGCAGCCACTTCTACATCGCGCTGTACTGGGCGCAGGCGCTGGCCGCGCAGGACGAAGATGCTGCACTGAAGGCACGCTTCGCACCGCTGGCCAAGGCGCTGACCGACAACGAGCAGAAGATCGTCGACGAGCTGATCGCGGTGCAGGGCAAGGCCGTGGACATCGGTGGCTACTACCGCCCGGACCTGGCCAAGGCCAGCAAGGCGATGCGCCCGAGCGCGACCTTCAACGCCGCGCTGGAGCAGCTGCGCGGCTGATCCTGCGCCGTTCGGTGGTGACACTGGAACCCGCGCTTCGGCGCGGGTTTCTTTTTTGGCTCCGGGGTCAGATCCCTTTTGCATGGCAAAAGGGATCCGACCCCTGGCGATGAAAACCGTGACATCCGTCAGCTGTCGGACTGCCGTCAACGGGGCATGAAACTTGCCCGCGATGGCTGTCGCAGAACCGGCAGAAGGGGGTGTGCAAGCGCCTTCAATCTGAGCAGTCGATCACGACGGTCTTCGTCGGCAATATCCTAGCCTTGGCGACGCGAGACCACCGGGGAGGTGGTCGCCCGGGGAACACGGATGGCACGCGTGCTGGTGGTGGGAACCGATATCCAGGGCGAGCAGGCCCTGCTGCAACGGCTGCGCTTGGCGTCGGCACTGCCGGACGGCCACGTCCGGCGCAGCCAGGACCTGGACGATTGCGACCTGCTGGTCATCCGCGATACCCCGGCACTGCGCAACGCGGCCCAGCGCATGCGACAGCAGCGACCGCGCCTGCAATGCTGGATCGAGGACAACGGCGGCCAACTGCGCGACGGCGACGGACACCAGGATGTGCTCGACGACGGTGCCATCGGCCGCGCGCTGCGTCGCATGCAGTTGGCACCGGAGCCCCTGGCCATGCCCGCACCCGCGCTGATACGTCTGGCCGATGGCGCACACGCCATTACCCGCCTGCTGCGCGAGCGGTTGCCGCTGCGCCATGGCCAGGCACTGTTGAGTGATGCGGGCGAACCTTTGCTATTGATGGATCTGGAGCACGACCAGGCCGTGCTGTTGCAGGAACCTGCGAGCGCAGTGGTGGAGCGCCTGGCCGATGCTTTCGAACGCCTGCAGCTGGATGCACTGACGCCAATGCGCCTGCAGGCGCTGGCTGGTGAGCGACCACGCCAGCCGCTGCGGCCGCTGTTGTGGCAATGGGCGCAACGCAGCCGCCACTGGCAGGCACTGGACGAACGCCTGCGCGGCGCTTCGGTGAAGCTGCTGCGCTGGCCGGATTTCCGCGTCCTGGGGCACGACCACGATGGATTCCGCCTGTGCTCGTTGCTGCTCAAGCGCGCGTGCACGGTTGAAGAATGCGCGATGCTGCTTGAGCTGCCGGCGGCGGCCGTTCGCGATTTCATCCACGCGGCCTACCTGTGTGGCTACGCGCAGCTGCAGGCCGCCCCGGCGGCGCCGATGATGGCGACCGGTGGCACCCGCACCGACAACGGACTGCTTGCCCGCCTGTGGCGGCACCTGCGCGGGAGTGAGCGCAATGCGTGAGCACAAGGTGGTGGTGCTGGGCGGCATGGGCAGCGGCAAGTCGACGCTGGTACGCAGCATCGCGGCCGGCGCGGTAGTCGACACCGATGTGGCCAACAGTGATCGCCTCGGTGCCGACAAGGCCTCCACCACCGTCGCGCTGGACTATGCAGACATCGACCTGCCCAACGGAGAACGCCTGCGTCTGTACGGAACGCCCGGCCAGCAGCGTTTCGATTTCCTGTGGCCGATCCTGCTGCAGGGTGCACGGGGCGCGGTGCTGCTGCTGGACGCACGTCGCGCCGGCATTGCCAGCGAGCTACAGGACTACCTGCAGGTGCTGCAGCCGTTCGCATCATCCCTGGCACTGGTCGTGGCCGTCACCCACCTGGACCAGGCACCACAGGCGGCGCTGGATGACTGGGCCACGCACGCCTGCCTCGACGACCAGCCGCTGCCGTTGCTGGCCGTCGATGCCCGTGACCGCGAACAGGGACTGCTGCTGATGGATGTACTGATGAGCGAAATGGAAGCGCACGCACTGGTGGCCGCGTATGGGTGACGGGCAGATGGCGGTACTGCCCGATGCGGGCCAGCGTGAGCGCCTGCAGCCGCTGCTGCAGGACCTGCAGCAGCGGGTGGAAGGCGTGCGCACGGTGGTGCTGGCCAGCGTCGATGGCTTTGCCCTGGTCAGCGCCGGTGCCGACGGGCGCGGCGAACGGCTGGCGGCGATGACCAGCGCGATGCTGGCGTTGGCCGCAGCGGTGGGGCGCGAACTGGTGCTGGGCGATCTGCAGACGCTGATGCTGGAAGCGATGGGCGGCAAGGTGCTGATGCTGGCAATCCAGGCCGAAGGGCGTGCGCCGCTGCTGCTGATGGCGGCCTGCGACCAGCGCAGCGTGATCGGGCAGGTGCTGTGGCAGAGCAGGGAATGTGGCCAGGCGATCCTGGCCGAACTCGGCGGATCGTGAGCCCGGCCGCAGGGGAACGAGGGGCTCGAACCAACATCGACAAGGGGTGCGACGTGGCTGGATTGAATGAATCGTTGAACGCACTGATGGGCATCGACGGCGCGCAGGCAGTGGCGCTGGTCGACTACGAAAGCGGCATGCTGCTGGGCGAAGCCGGTGCCGGCATGGACATGGAAGTGGCCGCCGCCGGCAACACCGAAGTGATCCGGGCCAAGATGAAGACCGCTGCCTCGTTGAACCTCAATGACAGCATCGAGGACATCCTGATCTCGCTGGGCAAGGCGTACCACATCATGCGACCGGTCGCGAAGAAAAAGGGACTGTTCTTCTACATCGTGCTGGACCGGACCAAGTCCAACCTTGCACTGGCCCGACGCAAGGTGCAGGACGTAGAGGCCGAACTGGCGATCTGAGCCATTGGCTTCGGTAGAGTCGAGCCCGCCCGACTGCTCTTTGCAACTGTAGAGCCGAGCCATGCTCGGCTGCTTCTGCCTGGATCAGCCGAGCATGGCTCGACTCTACACAAGCCACCCCACGCCAGCGTATGGTGAAGCCGGTCCTCCCGGCTGAGTCCTGCATGTCCGAGCCTGATATCGATGCCGAGCTGGCGTCGCGCATCGCTGGTGCCATCCACGCTGGCTTCGAGCAGTACCACGCCCGCTTTGCGGCGATCACCGCCCGCGCGCGGCAGCGTTTCGAGCAGCGCGACTGGGCGGGCGCGCGCCGGGATGCAGTCGAGCGCATCGCGCTGTACGACCTGTGCATTGCCGAACAGATGGATGCACTGCGGCGCCTTGCCGGCGAAGCAATCGGGGAGCGCGCACTGTGGCTGCAGGTGCATGCACGCTACAGCGCATTGCTGCGGGGGCTGATCGACGCCGAACTGTACAAGACGTTCTACAACACCCTGTCGCGGCGCTTGTTCTCCACCCGTGGCGTGGACCCGGCGCTGGAGTTCATCGCCTTTGACGTGGAGCCGTCCGATGCGATCACCCATCCGGTCGCGCGGCATACCTACGCGGTTTCACCGACGCGGCCGGTGGAGGCCCTGCAGCGCGTGTTGGCCGATTACCGCTTCGACATTCCGTATGCGCACCAGTTGCGCTGCGCGGCGGCCATCGCCGTGCGCCTGCAGGATGATCTGGCCCACTGGGGCGATACGCCGGTGCGCAGCATCGAGCTGCTGGACACCGTGTTCTATCGCGAGCGCCGTGCCTACCTGGTGGGCCGCGTGTTCGGCGAGCACCGCTTCTCACCCTGCGTGATCGCGCTGGTCAACGATGAGCGTGGACTACGTGCCGACGCGGTGCTCACCCGGCGCCGCGACGTCGCCCACCTGTTCGGCGTGTCGCGCAGCTATTTCCAGGCCGACCTTGCCACGGTGGGCGATGCGGTGGTGTTCCTGCGCAGCCTGCTGCCAGGCAAGCCCATCGATGAGATCTACACCGTTCTGGGCCGTGCCAAGCAAGGCAAGACCGAGCGCTACCGGACCTTCTTCCGCCACTTCAACGAACACCCGCAGGAGCGGCTGGTGCCCGCCGAAGGAACACCTGGCATGGTCATGGCGGTGTTCACCCTGCCCAGCTATCCGCTGGTGTTCAAGCTGATCCGCGACCGCTTCGCCTGGCCCAAGGCGATGTCGCGGCAGCAGGTGGAAGAGAAGTACGCGCTGGTGTTCAACCTCGACCGCGTCGGCCGCCTGCTCGATGCGCAGCCGTATCGCCACCTGCGCTTCCCGCGCGACCGCTTCGCACCGGCCTTGCTGGAGGAGTTGCTGCAGCAATGCGCACAGACCGTGCGGGTCGATGGCGACCATGTGGAAGTCGCACTGTGCTACGTACAGCGTCGTTTCCGTCCATTGAACCTGTACCTGCGCGAGCAGGGGGGCGAGGCGGTGCGCGCAGCGGTACTCGACTACGCACAGGCGATCACCGACATGGCGCGCAACAACATCTTCCCCGGCGACATGCTGCCGAAGAACTTCGGCGTATCGCGGCATGGCCGGGCAGTCTTCTACGACTACGACGAGCTGTGCCTGGTCAGCGACTGCGTGTTCCGCGCCTGGCCGCAGCCGCGTACGCCGGAGGAAGCCATGGCCGATGAACCCTGGTTCCATGTCGGTCCACGCGACGTGTTTCCCGAGCGCTTCGGCCCGTTCATGGGCCTGCCCGCCAGCGAACTGGCGGCAGTGCGGGAACACTACCGGCACCTGTTCGATCCTGCGTGGTGGCAGGGCCTGCAGGTGCGCTTCGCCGCAGGTGATTATCCGGATACGCCGCCCTACGCGGCGGCCCATCGCCTGGCCTGAACGGCGTGGCGTGAGGCGCGTGCCGGTCCGGTCTGGACTGCGGTACGCTCGGTGCTCACTTCATCACCACGGATCCGGCAATGATGCGTTCCCCCCTGTTCCTTGCCCTGGCCCTGGCGTTCTCCGCCGGTGCCCCCCTGCTGCCAGCCGATGCCGTCGCCCAGAACGCGCGCGCCGTGCGTGCCACCGCCGAGATGAGCATGGCGCTGTCGGGCAGTATCGACGTGGCGGCCGATGGTTCGGTCAGCGCGCTGGTCCTGGACCAGCAGGCGATGCTCGCACCGGGTATCGCCTCATTCGTGGAGGGCACCATCCGTGGCTGGCAGTTCGAGCCGACGCTGCGCGATGGCAAGCCGGTGGCGGTCCACGCACCACTGCGGGTGCGCCTGCGTGGCAAGCAGCAGGAGGACGGCAGCTACCAGGTCAGCATGACCAGTGTCGACTTCAGTGAGTATGACCCGAAGGCTACCGATTCGGTGACCCGGAAGAGCATGCCGCCACCGCGCTACCCCGAGGATGTCTTCCGCAGTGGTGGGCAGGGTGATGTGCTGTTGCTGGTCAAGGTAGCCCGCGATGGGACCGTGGCCGACGTCATTGCCGAACAGGTGAACATGACCGTGGTCGCGCCGGAGCGGACCCTGGCCAAGATGCGCGACCTGCTCGCCAAGGCCAGCATCAGCGGCGCGCGCAAGTGGACCTTCGTCCCGCCGACCACCGGCGAGAACAGCACGCGCGACTTCTGGACCGTGCGCGTGTTGGTGAACTTCGCCCTGAACAGCGACACCGGCAGCAACGGCAATGCCCAACCTGAGCACTATGGCCGCTGGCGTGCCTACATCCCCGGCCCGCGCCAGGCCGCACCGTGGCGCAAGCCGGATGCCGTCGAACAGGCGGGCAGTGATCTGCTGCCGGCCGGGGGCGTGTACATGGTCGATGGCACCCAGCGCGGCCTGCGCCTGCTGACACCGTTGGCGCAGCGCTGAGCCCGGCGCGGTGAAGCGGTCGGCCAGGCCGGCCGCTTTTCAGTCCGCGTACGGGTAGACCACCACCCGGTTGCGGCCCTGTTCCTTGGCCATGTACAGGGCCTTGTCGGCCAGCCGCAGCGCCTGCTCGGCATCGACATGGAAGCTGGGGAAGTGGGCCACGCCCAGTGACACGGTGATGGTGCCGACCGGCTCGAACGGATGATCGGCGATGTGCTGGCGCAGGCGCTCGCCGGCCTGGCGCGCAGAGTCGGTGCTGATGCCCGGCAACAGCAGCAGGAATTCCTCGCCACCGGCACGGCAGAGGATGTCGCTGTCGCGCGAGTAGCGGCGCATCTGGTCGGCGATATGGACGATGGCGGCGTCGCCGACGTCGTGGCCATGGCTGTCGTTGATCGATTTGAAGCGATCGATGTCCAGCGCCAGGATCGCGAACGGAATGCCCTGCACCTGCAATGCATCCAGCGCCTGCTGCAGGCCGCGGCGATTGAGCAGGCCGGTCAGCGGATCGGTACGGTTGGCGCGGCTGAGCGTGCCGATGCGGTCCTGCAGCGCGTTGAAGCTGTGCAGCACCGCCTGCTTGAGCTGGGCCACCTCGAAGTACCACGCGCGGATGCCGCTGACGTGGCTGATCGCGTTGCCGGTGTCCTCGCCACCCTGCACGTTCCGCGCCAGCTGCCACAGCGGCATCGAGATGCGACGGGCGAACCACCAGGTGACCAGCAGTGACAGCAGGCCGAGCGGGATCGCATTCCAGATCACCGCGGTCATCAACCGCGACAATGGCTGCAGCGTGGCCTCGGTCGGCCGCTGGGCGATGATGCCCCAGCCGGTGGCCGGTACCGGCGCATAGCCGGCCAGCATCGACACGCCCAGGTTGTTGCGGACCTGCTGCGCACCGCGTTCACCGCGCACGACTGCCTTCACCGCCGGGTTGCCGACCACGTAGTCGCCGACCCGCTTGCCATCGGCGTGGTACAGCAGGCGGCCATTGCGGTCCACCACGTACAGGTACGAGCCGTCGCGGTAGTAGTGCTTGCCCAGCAGCGTGTGCAGCGCACTGCGCTGGCGCAGGTACAGGGTGCCGCTGACGTAGCCGCGATAGCGGCCCTGGCGATCGAAGATCGGGTGCGACAGCGAGACCAGCAGCTTGCCGGTGGTCGACTGGTAGGGATCGCTGATCATCGGCTGGCGCGCGGCCAGTGCGGCGTTGTTGCCGGCGCTGTGCAGGATCTCGCCCTGCAGCTGCAGGGTCTGCGGCGAGGTGGCGATCACCAGGCCGTCGGCATCCACCACCAGCGAGGAGTTGAAGCTGTTGGTCTGCAGCTGCAGGCGGCTGGCCTCATCCTGCGCCTGTGCCGGATCGAGGTTGCTCTGGCCGAGCCGGGTGGCGGCGTAGGCCAGCTCCTGCTGCGCGGCCAGCAGGAAGTTCTGGGTGGTCTCGGCCAGCTTGGTGGCATAGACGCGGTTGGCTTCCAGGGTGTTGCCGACCAGCTGGTCGCGCTGCACGCGGTAACTGGCCAGCAGGGTATTGGCCAGGGCGATGATGGCGCTGAGCAGGGCCAGGGCGAGGATCAGCTTGCCCAGGTTGAGGCGGGTGGACAGCGTTCGCATGCGTCGACGGATCCGGCAGGAGGCTGGACCCGACCGGTTCTCCGGAAGGGGCGACAGCGGGAATCGGTGGCCACGCCCTTGGGGCCGGGCAGGGTATGGGGCGAATTATCGCCAAAAGTCAGCGGCGGCAAAGTGAAGCAGGTCGCCCTGCAGGCAAAAAAAAACCTGCCGCAGCGGGCGGCAGGTTCTTTTCGATGCAATGGCGCGGATCAGCGCTTCATCGAACCGAAGAACTCGTCGTTGGACTTGGTGTTCTTCATCTTGTCCAGCAGGAATTCCATCGCGGCCATTTCATCCATCGGATGCAGCAGCTTGCGCAGGATCCAGATCTTCTGCAGCAGTTCCGGTTCGATCAGCAGGTCTTCGCGGCGGGTACCGGAACGGTTGATGTCGATGGCCGGGAACACGCGCTTTTCAGCGATACGACGGCTCAGGTGCACTTCGCTGTTGCCGGTGCCCTTGAACTCTTCGTAGATCACCTCGTCCATCTTCGAGCCGGTGTCGACCAGCGCGGTGGCGATGATGGTCAGGCTGCCGCCTTCCTCCACGTTGCGCGCGGCACCGAAGAAGCGCTTCGGGCGGTGCAGGGCGTTGGCGTCCACGCCACCGGTCAGCACCTTGCCCGAGCTCGGCACCACGTTGTTGTAGGCGCGGGCCAGGCGGGTGATCGAGTCGAGCAGGATCACCACATCCTTCTTGTGCTCGACCAGACGCTTGGCGCGCTCGATGACCATTTCGGCCACCTGCACGTGGCGCGCGGCCGGCTCGTCGAAGGTCGAGCTGATGACCTCGCCGCGCACCGTGCGCTGCATTTCGGTCACTTCTTCCGGGCGCTCGTCGATCAGCAGCACGATCAGGTGCACGTCCGGATGGTTGGTGGTGATGGCGGTGGCGACCTGCTGCATCATCATCGTCTTGCCGGCCTTGGGCTGCGACACGATGAGCGAGCGCTGGCCCTTGCCCTGCGGCGCCATCAGGTCGAGGATGCGGCCGGTGATGTCTTCCGACGAACCGTTGCCACGCTCCAGGGTGAAGCGGCGGCGCGGGAACAGTGCGGTCAGGTTCTCGAACAGCACCTTGTTCTTCGACGCTTCGATCGGCTCGCCGTTGATGGTGTCGACGATGTTCAGCGCGAAGTAGCGCTCGCCGTCCTTCGGGAAGCGGATGCGGCCGGAGATGTGGTCGCCGGTGCGCAGGTTGAAGCGGCGGATCTGGCTGGGCGAGATGTAGGTGTCGTCCGGGCCGGCCAGGTAGCTGGCTTCGGCCGCGCGCAGGAAACCGAAGCCATCCGGCAGGATTTCCAGCACACCATCGGCGGCGACGCCGTCACCGTGGCGGGTCAGCACCTTCAGCAGGGCGAAGATCACGTCCTGCTTGCGGGCACGGGCCACGCCTTCGGAGATCTGCAGCTGTTCGGCGATTTCCAGCAGCTTCTGTGCCGGCATGCGCTTGAGGTCGCTCAGCGAGTAGACCGGGAAGCCCTCGGGCACGTTGGCGTGCGGGCGCGGCACGAACGGCTGCTGTTCGCCGCCGTCATTGGACATGCCATCGTCGCGGAAGCGGTTGTTGCGGTCACGGTCGCGGCGGTTGCGGAAGCGGTCGCGGCGGTTGCCCTGACCTTGCCCCTGGCCCTGCTGGCCGCTCTGGTTGTACGGGTTCTGGCCCTGGTTCTGGCCCCCCCCCTGGTGATTCTGCTGCCGCGGCTGGCCGGATTCGCGGCCCTCGCCACCCTCGCCACCGCCACTGCTGGCGGGGGCCTCGGCGGCGGGCGCGCTCGGCGCAGGTGCTTCGGGCGCGGCGGCCAGCGGCAGGGTCGGCTGCGCCGGAGCGGCGCTGGTTTCTGCGGCTGCCGGGGCGGCGGCCTTGCTCACGCGGGGCTTGCGCACGCGCTTTTCGGCGGGCGCATCAGCGCTGCCGGTTTCGGAAGTGTTATCGGACAAGAGCGTTATTCCTCGCTTGAAGGTGCGAGCGCCCGGCTGGGGCGGCGAACGTTGGGAATGGGTCTGGAAGAAACTGCGTCCAGAGGGTGCGGCACGCGAACGCGGCCGGATATGCCGACACTATCATCGGCCTGCGGCGCCATGCAAGGGTCGCCGGGAACAGCATTCATCATGGGCGTGGTGCGCCCGCCGGCAGCCGCGCTCGGCGGCTGCCGGAGACCGGCAGGATCAGGCCAGGGCCTTGTCCAGCAGGCCGGCCAGCTGGGCCTTGCCCACCGCACCGATCTGCTCGCCGACCTTCTCGCCATCCTTGAACACGACCAGGTACGGAATCGAACGCACGTGGTACTTCGCGGCCAGCGCACGGTTGTGGTCAACGTTGACCTTGGCGATCTTGGCGCGGCCCTGGTAGGCATCGGCCAGCTCGTCCAGCGCCGGGGCGATCATCTTGCAGGGGCCACACCACTCGGCCCAGAAATCGACCAGCACCGGTTCCTTGGAATTCAGCACTGCGCTATCAAAGTCGGCGTCGCCGACATGTACAACCTTGTCGCTCATCTTGGTTTCTCGTCTTGGATTGCACCCGGCCATGCCGGAGGTGGGTGAACTGGGCCTTGCCCGGTGGCGCGACCCTCGTCGTTGCCTCGCGGCGCACTGCCGCGGTGCGTTCGGCGGGATGCCTGGACGCTCACGGCCGGCAGTGTACCCCTATCGCGGGGCAGGGACAGGCGCCGTCTGGAACCCAGCGTATCGTGATCGCTTCGATGGCCGGTATGTGTCGGATTTCACTGTCTTCCTGAAGATGGGGCTGGCAGTGGGCGACACCAGCGCCTCCGTGCAAGCCGTTCAAGTCCGGTGTGGCTGGGTGAAGGTGGCGTCTCTGGGCGCCGTGAGACGCGGCATTCCGGTTTGCCTGCCCGAGTGCGTTAAACTGGGACATTGTGCGGCGCACGGACCGAGGGGTCCCGGCCTGCCAACCCGCCGCAGGGGCCGCAGTTTGCGACGGTTCCCCTAGACGCTGAAGTGCCAGCCGCCCCAAGGGCCGGCGGCCATACCAAGACGGACTCATGAGCGACAAACCGCTGACCGATTTGACCTTCTCCTCCTTCGAGCTGCACCCGGCCCTGCAGGCCGGCCTTGAAGGAGCCGGATTCACCCGCTGCACCCCGATCCAGGCGCTGACCCTGCCGGTCGCGCTGCCCGGTGGTGATGTTGCCGGCCAGGCCCAGACCGGTACCGGCAAGACCCTGGCCTTCCTGGTCGCTGTCGTGAACCGCCTGCTGACCCGTCCGGCGCTGGCCGACCGCAAGCCGGAAGACCCCCGCGCCCTGATCCTCGCCCCGACCCGCGAACTGGCCATCCAGATCCACAAGGATGCGGTGAAGTTCGGTTCCGACCTGGGCCTGCGTTTCGCGCTGGTCTACGGTGGCGTGGATTACGACAAGCAGCGCGAGCTGCTGCAGCAGGGCGTGGACGTGATCATCGCCACCCCGGGCCGCCTGATCGACTACGTCAAGCAGCACAAGGTGGTTTCGCTGCATGCCTGCGAGATCTGCGTGCTGGACGAAGCCGACCGCATGTTCGATCTGGGCTTCATCAAGGACATCCGCTTCCTGCTGCGCCGCATGCCGGAACGCACCATCCGCCAGACCCTGCTGTTCAGCGCCACCCTCAGCCATCGCGTGCTGGAGCTGGCCTACGAGCACATGAACGAGCCGCAGAAGCTGGTGGTCGAAGCCGAGACCATCACCGCTGCCCGCGTGCGCCAGCGCATCTACTTCCCGGCCGACGACGAGAAGATCCCGCTGCTGCTGGGCCTGCTGTCGCGCAGCGAAGGCGCGCGGACCATGGTGTTCGTCAACACCAAGGTGTTCGTCGAGCGCGTTGCCCGCTCGCTGGAAAAGGCCGGCTATCGCGTCGGCGTGCTGTCCGGCGACGTGCCGCAGAAGAAGCGCGAGAGTCTGCTCAACCGCTTCCAGAAGGGCCAGCTGGAAATCCTGGTGGCCACCGACGTCGCCGCGCGCGGCCTGCACATCGACGGCATCAAGTACGTCTACAACTACGACCTGCCGTTCGATGCCGAAGACTACGTACACCGCATCGGCCGTACCGCGCGCCTGGGCGAAGAGGGTGATGCGATCAGCTTCGCCTGCGAACGCTACGCGATGGGCCTGCCGGACATCGAGGCCTACATCGAGCAGAAGATTCCCTCCGAGCCGGTCACCAAGGAACTGCTGACCCCGCTGCCGCGCCCGGAACGCCCGGCCCCGGCTGCAGGCGAGGAAGGCGAGGACAACGAAAGCGTCGGCCAGATCTTCCGTGAAGCGCGCGAAGCCCGCGCCGCCGAGGAAGAGCGTCGGGGCGGTGGCCGCAGTGGCGGTCGTTCCGGCAGTGGTGGTGGTCGTGGTGGCCGTGACGGCGAGCGCAGCGGCGAACGCCGTTCGCGCGGCCCGCGCAAGCCGCGCGTGGAAGGCGAGCAGGCCGCAACTGCCCAGGTGGAAGGTGCTGAAGCCGCTGTCGCCCAGGCTCCGCACCCGCCGCGCCCGCCGCGTGCCGAAGGTGCGCCGGAAGGTGCGGTGGATGGCGAGCGCAAGCCGCGCAAGCGTCGTCGTCGTCGCCACGGCCGTCCGGTCGAAGGTGCCGAAGGCGTGCAGGCCACAGCCGGCAATGGCGCCAGCCCGGTCACCCCGGTGCAGGTGGTGGCCAAGCCGGTGCGCACCGCGGTCGATACCGGTGATTCGTTCCTGACCCGCATCGGCCGCAAGATCCGCCGGATGCTGTCGGGCAGCTGATCCAGTAGCACCCGGCCGTTGGTCGGGTGGCATTGCAGGGTAGTGCCGGCCGCTGGCCGGCATGCAGCGCAGTCGCCGGCCAGGAAACCCTGTCGCGTCTGACTCTGGCCGCGCCTGCCGGCCTGCAGCCAAGCTGATTCCTCCTGCATCCGGAGGAGTCACGCGATGGCATCCGTACCCTGTTACGACACATTCGATCTGCACTACGCACAGCACGTGGCGGCCTCTGCGTCCCGTCCGCTGGAACGCCGGACGCTGCTGGAGCTGGCCGGTCCATTGCAGGGGCGGGATGTCATCGACCTGGCCTGCGGCTCCGGTGACTTCGGCCGTCACCTTCTGCTTCACGGTGCACGAAGCGCCCTCGGCGTCGATCTGTCCGCAGCGATGATCGAACAGGCGCGCCAGCTTTCGGCGCAGGGTGGTGACGCCATGCAGTTCCTGCACGGCGATGCGACCCGGCTGGACCTGCCAGCCCGTTTTGATATTGCCGTGGCGGTCTGGCTGTTCAACCATGCCGATACGCTGCAGGAACTGGAGCGCATGTACCGGGCAGCAGCGAGCGTGCTCAAACCGGGCGGTCGGCTGCTGGGCATCGTCACCCATCCTGCCTTCCGGCTGGCCAACGGTGACTTTTCGCGTTACGGCGCGCGCATCGTCCGGCAGCAGGCCCGGAATGACCATCACCTGGTAGAGGTGGAGTTCGCCGGTGCGGCCGTGGCACGCGTCACCGACCATCAATGGCGTGCGGACCAGCATGAGCAGGCGGCAGCCCGCGCGGGGCTGCCCGGGCTGCAGTGGCGGGTGCCGGCGCCGACAGCGGCGGAGTGCCGGGGCCGGCCTCCCGGCTTCTGGGATGAATACCGGGACAACAACGCGCTGGTGGTACTGCACGCCCGCAGGGAGGGGTAGCGCCAGCGCAGGTCGGGCGGACGTAGCGGCGGATCGAAGATTCCGCCGGGCATGGCCCGGCGCTACCGATCCGTCGCGCCGGTCCTGCATAATCGGGGCATGAGTGTCCTGCGCTTCGACAATGTCAGCAAACAGTACGCCGGTGGCCACGAGGCACTGACCGATGTCAGCTTCGAGGTCGCGCCGGGCGAGATGCTGTTCGTCACCGGCCATTCCGGTGCGGGTAAAAGTACGCTGCTCAAGTTGATCCACCTCGACGAGCGGCCAAGCCGCGGCGCGGTGGTGTTCGACGAGCGCAACCTGCTGAAGGTGCGCGGCGGCGACGTGCCGCGCCACCGACGCGCGGTGGGGGCGGTCTACCAGGACCACCGCCTGCTGATGGACCGCTCGATTGCCGAGAACGTGGCGCTGCCGCTGATCCTGCGTGGTACCCGCCGTGGCGACATCAACAAGCGCGTGCGTTCAGTGCTCGAGCGCATGGGCCTGGGCCACCGCGAGAAGGCGCTGCCCTCGCAGCTGTCGGCCGGCGAGCAGCAGCGCGTCGGCATCGCCCGTGCCATCGTCGGCGAGCCCAAGCTGCTGGTGGCCGATGAACCAACCGGCAACCTCGACCCGACCCTGGCGGCGGAGATCATGGCCCTGTTCGCCGAGCTGCCCTCGCGCGGCACCAGCGTGCTGGTGGTCAGCCACGACCTGCCGCTGCTGCGCCGCATGCGCAAGCGCGTGCTGATCCTCGACCACGGCCGGCTGGTGGATGACATCTCGCCGCAGGACCTGGCGGAGTAACCGATGGCGAAGAACGAAAACAGCGAAGCCGCCGCCCCGTCGCGCGTGGGCGTCTGGTTCCAGCACCACGTGCACAGCGTGGTGTTCAGCCTGGGCCGCGCCTGCCGCAAGCCGTGGGCGACCCTGCTGACCGTGATGGTCATGGCGCTGGCGCTGGCGTTGCCGCTGGGGCTGTCGATCGCGCTGGACAACCTCAAGCAGTTCGCCGGCAGCGTGCAGCAGTCGCGCGACATCAACGTGTTCCTGAAGGGCAACGTCGATGGTCCCGGTGCGCTTCGCCTGGCCGGCCAGCTGCGCGACCGCGATGACGTGGCCGAGGTGAATGTGCGCACACCCGAGCAGGGCCTGCAGGAACTGCGCGATGCCGGCCTCGGTGAGGCGATCGATGCGCTCAACGACAATCCGTTGCCCTCGCTGCTGGTGATCACCCCGGGCCAGGGCAAGGATGACGCACGCCTGGCACGCGCGCTGGAAAGCCTGCCCGAGGCCGATCTGGTGCAGCACGATGCGCTGTGGCGCCAGCGCCTGGACGCCTGGCTGGCGTTCGGTGCACGTCTGGTGCAGGTGCTGTCGGTGCTGCTCGGCGTGGGTGCCGCGCTGGTGGTCGGCAACACCGTGCGCCTTGATATCCAGGCCCGTCGCGAAGAGATCGGCGTGCTGCAGCTGCTCGGCGCGAGCGATGGCTTCATCCGCCGCCCGTTCCTGTACCTGGGCGCGTGGTACGGGCTGGGCGCCGGCGCGGTAGCGCTGGCCCTGATCGGCGCCGCCGGTGCCGCCCTGCGCGTGCCGCTGGCCGAACTCTCGCGCAGCTACGGCAGCCCGTTCGTGCTGCATGGCCTGGACCTGCTGCACGGCGGCCTGGTCCTGGTCGGCACGCTGCTGCTGGGCTGGCTGGGCGCCTGGCTGGTGACCGGCCACTTCCTCCGCCAGACCCGTCCGACCGACACCTGAGACCGGCATGCAACCGCAAGCGCTGAAGCACCTTGAAGGGCCCGCGACGCGGGTGATGGTGGTCGATGGTTCGAAGCTGGTCCGCAAGCTGATCGCCGATGTCCTGCAGCGTGACCTGCCGGGCGTGGAGGTGATCGGCTGCGACAGCATCGAGGATGCGCAGCAGGCGCTGGCGCAGGGCCCGGTGGACCTGGTGACGACCTCGCTGACCCTGCGCGATGGCGACGGCCTGGCGCTGGCGCGGATGGTGCGCGAAGCCGCCGGCCAGGCCTATGTGCCGGTGATCGTTGTGTCCGGCGATGCCCAGCAGCACCTGGAGCAGCGTCGCTTCACCGAGTACGTCACCGACTATTTCGACAAGGCGCTGGGCCATGAGGCACTGGCGACCTTCATCCGTGGCTATGTGCAGCCGCAGACCATCCCCGGCGCCACCATCCTCTACATCGAGGACAGCCGGGTGGTGGCCGAGGCCACCAAGCGCATGCTTGAGCGGCAGCAGTTGAACGTACTGCACGTGGTCAGCGCCGAAGAGGCATTCACCCTGCTCACTGCCGAGTCGCTGGGCCGCAGCCGCCACCGCATCGACCTGGTGCTGACCGATGTCACCCTGAAGGGCGAACTGAGCGGGCGCGACGTGGTGCAGCGCGTGCGCGTGGACTTCGGTTACGGCAAGCGCCGCCTGCCGGTGCTGGTGATGACCGGTGACGGCAACCCGCACAACCAGACCGGGCTGCTGCAGTCCGGTGC
This sequence comes from Stenotrophomonas sp. DDT-1, assembly GCF_001580555.1. Classification (NCBI taxonomy): domain Bacteria; kingdom Pseudomonadati; phylum Pseudomonadota; class Gammaproteobacteria; order Lysobacterales; family Lysobacteraceae; genus Stenotrophomonas; species Stenotrophomonas sp. DDT-1. The sequence continues at coordinate 113,617 of NZ_LEKR01000003.1, read as the reverse complement.
CAATGACCTGGTGCTCAAGCCGATCGAAGAGCGGCTGCTGGTCACCAAGGTGCTGTTCCAGCTGCGCCTCGCGCGATTGAACGATGGACCCCTGATCCGATGATGGATGAAGTAGCCGACACCCCGACGATCCAGCTGGAACCGAGCTGGAAGCAGCATGTCGGCGATTACCTGCTGCAGCCGCAGATGCGCGAGCTGTCCAGCTTCCTGCGCCAGCGCAAGGCCAGTGGCGCGGCGGTGTTCCCGCCCGGCCCGCAGATCTTCGCCGCGTTCGACGCCACGCCGTTCGAGCAGGTGAAGGTGGTGATCCTCGGGCAGGACCCGTACCACGGCCGCGGCCAGGCGCATGGCCTGAGTTTCTCGGTGCCGCCGGGCGTGCCGGTGCCGCCGTCGCTGCTGAACATCTACAAGGAGATCGAGAGCGATCTCGGCATCCCGCGCCCGGACCACGGCTGCCTGATTCCGTGGGCGCAACGTGGGGTGCTGCTGCTCAATGCCGTGCTGACGGTGGAAGAGGGCAAGGCTGGTGCCCACCAGGGACGTGGCTGGGAGGGCTTCACCGATCACGTGGTGGACGTGCTCAACCGCGAACGCGAAGGCCTGGTGTTCATGCTGTGGGGCGCCTATGCGCAGCAGAAGGGCAAGGTCATCGACACCCGACGCCATCGCGTGCTGAAATCGCCGCACCCGTCGCCGCTGTCGGCCCATCGTGGCTTCCTCGGCTGCCGGCATTTCTCGATGGCCAACGAGTACCTGCAGCGTCGCGGCCAGGCCCCGATCGACTGGTCGCTGCCGCCGCGTTCGGCGCTTTGAGCACCGGCGGGCTGCCGGGCCTGAACACTGGGCAACGTCTTCGGCGCTGAATGGGCCTTCAGAACGGCCCGTTCAGCTCCGCTTGACTGAAATCGGCCGGTTTCCGCCCGGTAATTGCTTGAATTCCAAGGGATTGTGAATCCCGAAAAGCGTGCTCGCCACTGTCATCAAATCGCGCTACGGTAGGGCTCTGTTTGGGACCAGTGTTGCATCAATAGGATGCTGGAACTTTTTCCTCCTTTAGCAGTCCAAATCCCGGACTGCTAAGATGGGTGCCTATGAGCCAGAACACCTCTACTGCCCTTGTGGCAAACAATCTCCCGATTCCCAGTGCGCTCGGTTCGCTGGACGCCTACATCGGTGCCGTGCACCAGATCCCGGTGCTGTCGGTCGATGACGAACAGGACCTGGCCCGTCGCTTCCGCGACGGCAACGATCTGGACGCCGCCCGCGAGCTGGTGCATTCGCACCTGCGCTTCGTGGTGCACGTGGCCCGCGGCTACAACGGCTACGGCCTCGCGCTGGGCGACCTGATCCAGGAAGGCAACATCGGCCTGATGAAGGCGGTCAAGCGCTTCGACCCGGACATGGGCGTGCGCCTGGTCTCCTTCGCCGTGCACTGGATCCGTGCCGAAATGCACGAGTTCATCCTGAAGAACTGGCGCATCGTGAAGGTCGCCACCACCAAGGCGCAGCGCAAGCTGTTCTTCAACCTGCGCAAGTCGAAGACGCGCCTGGGCTGGATGAACGCGGCGGAAGTGAGCGCGGTGGCCAAGGACCTGAACGTGTCCGAGCGCGAGGTCATGGAAATGGAGTCGCGCCTGTCCGGTCGCGATATCGGTTTCGATGCGCCGACCGACGAGGACAACGAGCACGCTCCGCCGTCGCCGGCTGCGTTCCTGGTTGCCGATGACGAAGACCCGTCGATGGCCTACGAGCGCGAGGACAGCGAAGACAACCAGATGCAGCTGCTGCGCGAAGGCCTGGCCGAACTGGATGCGCGTTCGCGCGACATCATCCGTCGTCGCTGGCTGGATGCCGACAGCAAGGTGACGCTGCAGGAGCTGGCCGACGAGTATGGCGTGTCCGCCGAGCGCATCCGCCAGGTCGAGGCGAACGCGCTGAAGAAGATGAAGGCGCTCTTCACCGCGTAAGGCGGGATGGCGTTGAAGCAATGAAAAGGCCCGGGCACTGCCGGGCCTTTTTCGTTTGTGGGGCTTAGCCACGCATGGCGTGGCTCTACTCTGACGCCAGAGCGGTGATTGTGCCGACCGGGCCATGTGCTGGATGCTGATGTTCACGCCGTACCACGCAGTGGCACGGTATGATCATGCCACGCGTCTTCCGCACACGAAGTTTCAATCGCAGTATGCGCAGGACCACCTGTCCGACGCTGCGCTGTACCGGTCGGTACGTGAAATGGAAGCGGGTCTGGTGGATGCTGATCTTGGCGGCGGAATCTTCAAGAAGCGCGTTCCGTTGCCGGGGCGAGGAAAGCGTGGGAGCGTTCGAATCATCGTCGCCACACAGCGAGGCGGGCATTGGTTCTTCCTTTCCGGCTACGAGAAGAATGAACGTGCTGCGATCACGAATGCGGAACGGGATGCGCTGCAGTTGTACGCATCGGAGTTCCTGAGAATGAGTACGGCGCAGCTGAATCGCGCCGTGGAGTACGGGGATCTACAGGAGATCGGCCATGACGAAGACCCCTGAGCGACGGCGCGCGAAAAGTGCGCTTCTTGAAGCGGTGCATGATGCTGCTGTGAGTCTGCACGCGCATGGCTTCATCGATAAACGTCGGTTGAGCAGCTACGAAGCACTTTGCCTTGAGCCGGTCCCTGAGTACAGCAGTGCCCAGATCCGTGCCCTGCGTACGTCACTGCAGCTCAGTCAGCCGGTCTTTGCGGGGGTTCTCAATACCAGCGTTTCCACCGTACGCAGCTGGGAGCAGGGCGAAAAGAAACCCAGCGGACCGTCACTGAAGTTGCTTAACCTGATTGATCGGAAGGGTCTCGAAGCAGTCCTGTAGAGCAAAGGCCCGGCAATGCCGGGCCTTTGCTTTACCGTGGTATTCAATCCGCGCCATGCATGGGAGCGGGGGAGCCTCACCCCTCGCGTGCGATCGCGCGCCAGCCGATGTCGTTGCGGTGGAATTCGTTGGCCCAGGTCACCTTGGCCACGCCGGCATAGGCGTTGGCCTGCGCGTCGCGCACGCTGTCACCCAGCGCCGCCACGCACAGCACGCGGCCGCCGGCGCTGACCACCTGGCCCTGCGCGTCCAATGCCGTGCCGGCATGGAACACCTTGGCGCTGGCCGGCACGTCGCCCAGGCCGGAAATCACATCACCGGTGATCGGCGATTCCGGGTACGGCCGGGCGGCCATCACTACGCCCAGCGACGGGCGCGGGTCCCAGTGCGCCTGCACCTGTTCCAGCCGGCCGTCGATGGCCGCTTCGACCAGTTCGACCAGATCGGACTGCAGGCGCAACATCACCGGCTGGGTTTCCGGGTCGCCGAAGCGCACGTTGAATTCGATCACCTTCGGCGCGCCGCTGGCGTCGATCATCAGGCCCGCGTAGAGGAAACCGGTGAACGGGATGCCGTCGGCGATCATGCCCTGCACGGTCGGGTTCACCACTTCGCGCATCACGCGTGCATGCACCTCCGGCGTCACTACCGGCGCCGGCGAGTACGCGCCCATGCCACCCGTGTTGGGGCCGGTGTCGCCGTCGCCGACGCGCTTGTGGTCCTGCGAGGTGGCCATCGGCAGCGCATGCACGCCGTCCACCATCGAAATGAAGCTGGCTTCCTCGCCATCGAGGAATTCCTCGATCACCACGCGGGCGCCGGCATCGCCGAACGCGTTGCCGGAGAGCATGTCACGCACCGCGTCTTCGGCCTCGGCCAACGTCGTTGCGACGATCACGCCCTTGCCGGCGGCCAGGCCATCGGCCTTGACCACGATCGGTGCGCCCTTCTCGCAGATGTAGGCCAGGGCAGCGTCCACGTCGGTGTGCACGGCATAGAACGCGGTGGGGATGTTGTGGCGGGCCAGGAAATCCTTGGCGTAGGCCTTGCTGCCTTCCAGCTGCGCGGCGGCGGCGGTTGGCCCGAAGATGCGCAGGCCGGCGGCGCGGAAGCGGTCGACCACGCCGGCCACCAGCGGTACTTCCGGGCCGACCACGGTCAACGCCACGCCTTCAGCCTGGGCCAGCGCCAGCAGGCCGTCGATATCGGTCACCTTCACCGCCACGTTGCGGCACTTGTCTTCGCTGGCGGTACCGGCGTTGCCGGGCGCCACGATCACGTCGGTGACACGGGAGGACTGGGCCAGCTTCCATGCCAGGGCGTGTTCGCGGCCGCCGGAGCCGATGACGAGGATCTTCATGGGACAGGGTTCTCGGATACGGAAAAGAAAAGCCGGGCAGGGCCCGGCTTGGTGATGCGGATCAGTGGCGGAAGTGGCGCACGCCGGTGAACACCATGGCCAGGCCATGTTCGTCGGCGGCGGCGATCACTTCGGCATCGCGCATCGAACCGCCCGGCTGGATGACCGCCTTGATGCCGGCGGCAGCGGCGGCATCGATGCCGTCGCGGAACGGGAAGAACGCATCGGAGGCCATCACCGAACCCTCGACCACCAGGTTCGCATCGGCGGCCTTGATGCCGGCGATGCGGGCCGAGTACACGCGGCTCATCTGGCCGGCGCCGACACCGATGGTGCGGTTGTCCTTGGCATAGACGATCGCGTTGGACTTCACGAACTTGGCCACCTTCCAGGCAAACAGCAGGTCGGTGAACTGCTTGTCGGTCGGCGCCAGCTTGCTGACCACCTTCAGCTCGTCGCGGGTCATGCCGCGGTTGTCCGACGACTGCAGCAGCAGGCCCGAGCCGACGCGCTTGCTGTCGAAGTTGTTCAGGCCGTCGCCATGCGGGATGCGCAGCACGCGTACGTTGGCCTTCTTCTGCGCGTACTCCAGCGCGGCCGGCTCGTAGTCCGGGGCAATCAGCACTTCCACGAACTGGCGGTCCAGGATCACCTTGGCGGTGGCGGCGTCCAGCGGCGTGTTGAAGGCGATGATGCCGCCGAACGCGCTGGTCGGGTCGGTGGCGTAGGCCAGCTCGTAGGCATCGCCGTTGCCGGCACCGACGGCCACGCCGCACGGGTTGGCGTGCTTGACGATGACGCAGGCCGGCGCATCGAACTGGCGCACGCATTCCCACGCCGCATCGGCATCGGCCAGGTTGTTGTAGCTCAGCTCCTTGCCCTGCAGCTGCTGGAAGGTGGCCAGCGTGCCCGGCACCGGGTGCAGGTCGCGGTAGAACGCGCCGCTCTGGTGCGGGTTCTCGCCGTAGCGCAGGTCCATCACCTTCACGAAGGTGGAGTTCATCTGCGCCGGGTATTCGGCACGGGCCGGCACGGCGGCGTCGGTGGCGGTGACCGCCGACAGGTAGTTGCTGATCGCCGCATCGTACTGGGCGACGCGGTTGAACGCGGCCACCGAGAATGCGAAGCGGGTGGCAGCCGTCAGCTGGCCGTTGTTGGCCTCCAGCGAGGCCAGCAGCTCGGGGTACTGCGACGGGTCGGTGGCCACTGCCACGCGGGCGAAGTTCTTGGCCGCCGAACGCAGCATGGCCGGGCCGCCGATGTCGATGTTTTCGACCGCGTCGGCCAGGGTGCAGTCGGCCTTGGCGGTGACCGATTCGAACGGGTACAGGTTCAGCACCAGCAGGTCGATGGCGCCGATGCCGTGCTCGGCCATCACCGCGTCATCCAGGCCGGAGCGGCCCAGCAGGCCGCCGTGCACCATCGGGTGCAGGGTCTTGACCCGGCCGTCCATCATTTCCGGGAAACCGGTGACCTCGGCCACGTCCTTCACGGCCAGGCCCGCCTCGCGGATCGCCTTGGCGGTGCCGCCGGTGGACAGCAGCTCCACGCCGCGTGCCGCCAGCGCAGTGGCCAGCTCGACCAGACCGGTCTTGTCGGAAACGGAGAGGAGGGCCCGGCGGACGGGCAACAGATCAGCAGTCATGGGACGGAATCGGCAGCGGAGCGGGGCCGATATTGTAGGCGGTGGGGGCCGGTGGCGGGCGCTGGTGGTGGTAATCAACCCGCACCGATGGCCTGTGGCCGCCTTCAGCACCGTCTGGCCGGGGGGCCGCAATCAATTCGATGGGGCGCGCGGCCCCAATCGGGTAGGCTGTGCGGGAACTGCCAAGGATCAGCGGGTTCGGATCGTGTCGATCTATGCATTGAAAGGACGTTTTCAGGACCTCCTGCGTCCGGCCGTACGCGGCCTGTACCGCATGGGGATCACCGCCAATGCGGTGACAGTGGCCGCTGCCGTGGTCTCGCTGCTGGTGGCCGGCGCCGTCTGGTGCTGCGCACCGGCCCAGCCATGGCTGTACCTGCTGCTGCCGCTGTGGATGCTGCTGCGCATGGCGCTCAACGCCGTGGACGGCATGCTGGCCCGCGAATTCGGCCAGCAGTCGCGGCTGGGTGCCTATCTGAACGAATTGTGCGATGTGATCGCCGATGCGGCGCTGTACCTGAGCCTGCTCAGCGTGCCGGGCGTGCGCCCGGAGCCGCTGTGGCTGCTGGCCTGGACCGCGGCGCTGAGCGAATACGCCGGCGTGCTGGGGCTGATGGTCGGCGCCAGCCGCCGCTATGACGGCCCGATGGGCAAGAGCGACCGCGCCTTCGTGATCGGTGCGCTGGGCTTGCTGCTGGCCTTCGGCTGGGGCGGTGCACTGACGGTCAGCGGCGTGGCTGCAGCCATGGCAGTGTTGTGCGTGCTGACGATGATCAACCGGGTCCGTCGCGGACTGCGGGAAGCGGCGGTTTCGCCGAATTAATCAAGCAGATACAAAAAGACAATCAGGAGATTGCATGCGTCAGGCGCAGGAACGGGAATTCCACAGCTTCGACCAGGTACCGCTGTTCTACCGGTACTGGGCCGGCACCACCGCCACCCCGGCCACCCGGGCCATCGTGCTGCTGCACCGCGGGCACGAGCACTCCGGGCGTGTTACCCATCTGGTCGATGAGCTGGACCTGCCTGACACCGCCTTCTTCGCCTGGGATGCGCGCGGCAATGGCCGTTCGCCGGGCGCGCGTGGCGATGCACCGGGCTTTCCGGCGCTGGTGCGCGACCTGGACAGCTTCATCGCCCACATCGGCGCCGAGCATGGGATCGCGGTGGAAGACATCGTGGTGATCGCGCAGAGCGTGGGTGCCGTGGTCGCCGCCACCTGGGTGCACGACTACGCGCCACGCCTGCGCGCGCTGGTGATGGCCTCGCCGGCGTTCAAGGTGAAGCTGTACGTGCCGTTCGCACGCCCGGGCCTGGCCTTGATGCAGAAGCTGCGCGGCAACTTCTTCGTCAACAGTTACGTCAAGCCGCAATGGCTGACCCACGATCCGGCGCGGGTGGAAAGCTACCGCACCGATCCGCTGATCACCCGGCCAATCTCGGTGCGGGTGCTGCTGGGCCTGTACGAGGCGGCCGATCGCATCGTCGCCGATGCGCAGGCGATCAGCGCGCCGGTGCAGCTGCTGGTGTCCGGCTCGGACTTCGTCGTGCACCGTGGCCCGCAGGACCGCTTCTACGAGCGCCTGTCCAGCCCGATCAAGGAGCGCGTGCATCTGCCAGGCTTCTTCCACGACACGCTGGGCGAGCGTGATCGGGCACCGGCACTGGCGCGCATCCGCAGCTTCATCCAGGCGCGTTTCGCCGAGCCGTTGCGCGAGCTGTCGCGCCGCGATGCGCACCGCCATGGGCCGACCTTCGAGGAATCGGAGATCCTGGCCTGGCCACCGGAACGCAACAGCCTGGCCGACCTGCGCTGGCGCGTGGTGCGTGGCGGCCTGCGTTTCGGTGGCACGTTGTCCGAAGGCATCGCGCTGGGCCTGCAGACCGGTTTCGATTCGGGCAGCACGCTGGACTACATCTATCGCGACGAAGCACGTGGCAAGGGCCCGTTGGGTCGCCTGGTCGACCGCAACTACCTGGATGCGATCGGCTGGCGCGGCATCCGCATTCGCGGTCGGCACCTGCAGGAACTGCTGCGCGATGCCGCCCAGCGCCTGCGCGGGCAGGGCACGCCGGTGCGCGTGCTGGACGTGGCCGCTGGCCATGGCCGTTATGTACTGGAAGCGCTGGGCCAGGGCGAGCAACGCGCCGAGCGCATCGTGCTGCGCGACTTCAGCGGTCTGAACGTGACCCAGGGCCAGGCGTTGATCGAGCGCCTCGGTGCGTCCGACATCGCCCGTTTCGAGCAGGGCGATGCGTTCGATCCGGTGCAGCTGGCGCAGGTCGACCCGGCGCCGACACTGGCGGTGGTATCGGGGCTGTACGAACTGTTCCCCGACAACGACGCCGTGCTGCGCTCGCTGCAGGGCATCGCCGCAACGGTGCCGATGGGTGGCTACCTGGCCTACACCGGCCAGCCCTGGCACCCGCAGCTGGAGTTCATCGCCCGCGCGCTGACCAGTCATCGTGGTGGCGCTGCGTGGGTGATGCGCCGCCGCACCCAGCAGGAAATGGATGAACTGGTGCGCCTGGCCGGGTTCGAGAAAGTGGCGCAGCGCATCGATGACTTCGGCATCTTCACTGTGTCGCTGGCACGCCGGACCGCGTGATGGCGACGCTGGCTGCAACTCCGCTTGCCACGGCGGGGCGCCCCTGGCGGCGCGCGCTGCTGTGGCTGGCCCTGCTGGGCCCGTTCTTCTTTGCCAGCTACGGCTTCGCCAACTGGATGGCCGGCCGCCACGCCGAACTGCCGGTGATGGCGTTCGGCTGGGAAACGCAGATTCCGTTCGTGCCATGGACGATCGTGCCGTACTGGTCGATCGACCTGTTCTACGCAATCTCGTTCTTCCTGTGCCGGCAGCGCCTCGAACTGGACCGGCACGCATTGCGGCTGTTCAGTGCACAGCTGATCGCGGTGACCTGTTTCCTGCTGTGGCCGCTGCGCTTCAGTTTCGAGCGGCCGGAGATCGGCGGCGTGTTCGGCTGGCTGTTCGATGTGCTGCTGGGTTTCGACAAGCCGTTCAACCAGGCGCCATCGCTGCACATCGTGCTGCTGATCGTGCTGTGGGTGAAGTTCGCGCAGTACCTGCACGGTGCCTGGCGCTGGGTACTGCATGTGTGGGCGCTGCTGATCGGTGTCTCGGTGCTGACCACGTTCCAGCATCATTTCATCGACATCCCGACCGGCCTGCTGGCCGGCTGGCTGTGCGTGTGGTTGTGGCCGGAGCAGGGCACGCCACCGCTGCGGGCCTGGCGCATCGCGCGGCATGCCAAGCGGTGGCGATTGGCTGCGCTGTACCTGCTGGGGGCCGCTGTGCTGCTGGTGCCGGTGGTCCTGCTGCGGGGTACGGCGTTGTGGTTGCTGTGGCCGGTGGTGTCGCTGCTGCTGGTGGCGCTGGCCTATGCCGGTCTGGGTACGGCGGTGTTCCAGAAGCGCGCCGATGGTCGCCTGACCATGGCGGCACGCTGGCTGCTGGCACCGTACCTGGGCGCCGCCTGGATCAACTCGCGGCTGTGGACACGGCGTGCGCCGCAACCGGTGCCGGTGCTGGACGGCGTGTGGCTGGGCCGGATTCCCTGCACGGTATTGCCGGCACCTTTGGTGGGCGTGGTCGATGCCTGCGCCGAGCTGTCCTGCCGCGCGCCGGGCGCGGCGTATGCCAGCGTGCCGATGCTGGATCTGGTGGTGCCCACGCCGCACCAGTTGCGCGAGGCGGCCGAGGCCATCGAACGGCTGCGGGTACAGGGGCCGCTGCTGGTGTGCTGCGCATTGGGTTACTCACGCAGTGCCGCCAGCGTGGCGACGTGGCTGCTGCGCACGGGCCGTGCCGCGGAAGTCGAGGCGGCGGTCGCCATCGTGCGTGCGGCACGCCCCGGCATCGTGCTGGGCCCGGAGCATCTGCAAGCCATCACCGCAGCGGCTGGAGGACGCGCATGAGTGCCGTTCCCGATCTGGCGACCATGCAGCTGCTGCTGCGCCAGGGACGCTGGCCCGCGCTGCTGTCACTGGGGCTGCTGCTGGTGGCGCTGCTGCTGCTGGGCATCGAACCGGGGCTGGCGATGATCGCCGCCGGGCTGTTGCTGCTCAGTGTGGGCGCTGGGCTCATGCAGGCCTACCATGCATGGCGGGTCGGGCTGGACGCGAGCCTGCTGCAGCTGTTGCGCGATGAAGGCCTGGACGGCGAAGCCGCTGCACGCCGTACCGACCAGCTGCTGCAGGACAGTGGCCTGCGCCGCACACCGGCCGATGCGCCGCTGCGCGGCTGGGACGTGCGTTGGGCCGGCATGCGCCGGCTGCTGCTGCGCCAGTACCTGCTGACAGCAGTGCAGGCCGCACTACTGGTGCTGGCCTTAGTGTGGCCGCAGACGTGAACGGGAGGGGCCGATGTTCGCCGAACTGATTGCACGCGCCTGCAGTGGCGCGATCCACGTGGTGACCGGCGCCCGTGCGCTGTGGATCGGCTGTGCGCCGTCCAGCGAGCGCCGCGTGTACTACGGCAACCACGCCAGCCATGGTGACTTCGTGCTGATCTGGTCGTCGATGCCGCCCGCGCTGCGGCGACAGGTACGCCCGGTGGCCGCCGCCGAATACTGGCAGCGCGACGGCCTGCGCCGCTACCTGATCGATGCGGTGTTCAATGGTGTACTGGTAGAGCGTGAGGCCGGGCATCGCCAGCAGGACCCGTTGCAGGTGCTGCGCGATGCGGTGGACGAAGAGTGCTCGCTGATCCTGTTCCCGGAAGGCACGCGCAATGTGGGCGATGAGCCGCTGCTGCCGTTCAAGAGCGGCATCTACCACCTGGCGCGGCAACGGCCGGAGCTGGAGTTCGTGCCGGTGTGGATCGACAACCTGAAGCGGGTGATGCCGAAGGGCCGGTTCCTGCCGCTGCCGCTGCTGTGCACGGCTACGTTCGGCACGCCGCTGCGGCTGCAGGCCGACGAGGACAAGGCCGCATTCCTGGCCCGCAGCCGGCAGGCGCTGCTGGACCTGGCGCCGAATGGAGGGCGCGCATGAGCTATCTGATGGACGTGTCCGGCGACCTGGCCGCGCGCAGCGTGGGCCAGCAGACCGGCCTGCTGTTTGCCGGCGTCGGCGCGGTGCTGGTGCTGGCCACGCTGGTGGCCGAGACCCTGCGCTGGCGGCAGCGTGGGCAGCCCAGTGCGGTGATCGCCAACCTGGTGTCGCGCATCCGCGCCTGGTGGGTGATGGCGATCGTGGTCGGGCTGGCGCTGTTCTTCGGTCGCGCCGGGGTGATCGTACTGTTTGCGATCATCTCGCTGTTCGCGCTGCGCGAGTTCATCACTCTGGCACCGACCCGCTCGGGCGACTACTACGCGCTGCTGGCCGCGTTCTACATCGTGCTGCCGTGGCAGTACTACCTGGTGTGGATCGACTGGTACGGCATGTACACGCTGCTGATCCCGGTCTATGCGTTCCTGTTCCTGCCGATCCTGTCGACCATCGGTGGTGACACCACGCACTACCTGGAGCGGACGGCGAAGGTGCAGTGGGGGCTGATGATCTGCGTGTTCTGCATTTCGCATGTGCCGCTGCTGCTCAACCTGCATGTGCCCGGGCATGACCCGGCGCGCAACGTGCTGCTGTTTGCCTTCCTGGTGATCGTGGTGCAGTCCTCGGATGTGCTGCAGTACATCTGGGGCAAGCTGCTGGGCCGGCACCTGATCGCCCCGAAGCTGTCGCCGTCGAAGACGGTGGAGGGCTTCGTGGGCGGCGTGCTGAGTGCCAGCGCGCTGGGAGCGGCGCTGTGGTGGATCACCCCGTTCACGCCGCTGCAGGCGTTCGGCCTGTCGCTGCTGATCAACCTGATGGGGTTCTGGGGCGGCCTGGTGATGTCGGCGATCAAGCGCGACCGTGGCATCAAGGACTGGGGCCACATGATCGAGGGCCATGGCGGCATGCTCGACCGGCTGGATTCGGTGTGCTTCGCCGCGCCCGTGTTCTTCCATGTGGTGAGGTACTACTGGAAGGCGGGCGGAGGCGGCTGATTCTGCCGGGCTTCGATCCACGCATGGCGTGGATCTACCGGTCCTGCCATCGTTCATGGGGTTGCCGGCCAGCGGCCGGCACTACCCACGCGCGCTTACGCGCTGATGCCGTATTCCTTCAGCTTCTTGCGCAGGGTGGCGCGGTGGATGCCCAGCATCGCTGCGGCGCGGCTCTGGTTGCCTTCGCAGTGGTTGAGCACTTCCACGAACAGCGGGATTTCCATCTCGCGCAGCACGATCTCGTAGACATCGTCCGCGTCGCAGCCATCAAGGTCACGCAGGTAGCGGCGCACGGACTGGGCGACGTGTTCACGCAGCGGTGGCCGGGGAGCGCCACGACTGTTGTCAGGACGAGAGAGGACAGCGTTCAAGGGGGTTCCCGATTCGGTTGGCCCGTGCGCGCGGAGCGCGCGGCCGGACGAGGTGGTGGCGGCCAGTCTAGCGCGAGCGTGCCCGACCTGCCACGGCTGGTCGCCTCTATCCTGCTCAGAGGAAGTCGAAGGTGAATGCGACGGTGGATGCGGCGGGTTCCTGCACGCGGAACGCAATGCGTGCACTCTGGCCCGGTTCCAGCACGGCCGCGCCGGGGTTCTCGCCGAGGTACTGCGCCGGTACGAACACGCCGCTGCCGATCACCCGGCCATCGGCGTCAGACAGCGACAGGCGCAGATCCGGCCAGGCCTGTGCCCAGCGTGCATCGTTGCGGATGCTGGCCTGCACCTGCAGTACGCCGGCCTGGCCCGGCAGGGGGCGGATCTCGCGGCTGGTCATGGTGAACGCGGTGGGTTCATGCCAGGCCGGCAGGCTGCAGCGCAATACGCCGCACAGTGCGCCCAGCCAGGCGCGGTTGCCGGCGTCGGCGGCCAGTCGCGCACGATCGGCCAGCACGCTCTGCAGGACCAGCAGCAGTGCCAGTCCGGCGACCAGCCCCCAGTGCCAGCGTGGCGTCGGCAGTGCGCGTGGCCGCGAGGTGCCCAGGAAACTGGGTGCATCCCCAGCCACGGCCTGCGGGGCCGGAACGGCAAGGACGGGTTCGATCACGGCCGCTTCGTCGGGGTTGACGATGTCATCGCTCGGTCGCGTTTCCGCCATCGGTGGCAGCGCCGCTTCGAGGGGGGCGCGGGCTTGGGCTGGCGGGATGTCCTGCATCGCCGGGTCGGGCGTGCGTGAATCGGTCGCAGGTGCAGCCTCGCCTTCCGACGCGGGGCGCAGGAAGGTGGCCAAGGGGCGGCGCGGCGGGTTCGGCTCGGACATGCTCAGAGGGTGCGGGCTCGGATCCAGCGGTCATTCAATCACGATCAGGCGCGGCGTACGCCGGTGATGCGCATCCAGTCGCCATCCTGGGTCGCCTGCAGGTCGTCGAACCACGCGGCGTAGCGCTGCAGCAGTTCGCCTTCCTGGCCATGCAGGATGCCGGACAGGGCGATGCGGCCGCCGGCAGCGACGCGCGCGGCCAGCAGCTCGGCCAACGCGTCCAGTGCCGAGGCAAGGATGTTGGCGACCACGATCGGGTAGGTGGCGACCGGTTCGTCCTGCGGCAGGTACACGTGCATGCGCGCCTGCTCGCCGTTGCGCTCGGCATTGTCGGCGGTGGCGACCAGCGCCTGTGGATCGTTGTCCACGCCGACCGCTTCGGCGGCACCCAGCTTCAGCGCGGCCAGGGCGAGGATGCCCGAGCCGCAGCCGAAGTCGAGCACGCGCTGGCCCTGCAACTGGCCGTCCACGGCCAGCTGGTCCAGCCAGCGCAGGCACAGGGCGGTGGTCGGGTGGGTGCCCGAGCCGAAGGCCAGGCCCGGGTCCAGCCGCACCACGGCGGCATCGGCGGCCTGCGCGGCGTCCGGCAGTTCATGGTTCCACGGCACGATCCAGGTACGGCTGCCGAAATCCATCGGCTGGAACTGGTCCAGCCAGGCGCGTTCCCAGTCTTCATCCTCGACGGCGCGGAAACTGCCGTTGCTCCAGTCCAGTTCCGGATCGAACGATTCCAGCGCGGCCAGCAGCAAAAGCGCATTGCTGTCGGCGGGGAACAGTGCGCTCAGCACCAGGGTGTCCCACAGCGGCGTTTCACCCACGCCGGGTTCGAGGATGGCCTGTTCGTTGCTGGTGTCGGCTTCGGCATCGAGCAGGGTCACGGCCAGTGCGCCGACGTCCTCCAGCGCATTTTCATAGCGGGGCTGGGTGGCTTCGGTGCAGCGCAGGGTCAGTTCCAGGAACGGCATGGCGGTGGGGGCAATCACGGGAAAGGGGGCCATGCTAGACCATCGGAGCGTCTCCGTATCGCGTGAGATGCCACCTTGAGATGAACGGGGGCAGTTCAGACAGGCCTGCCGGGCCTTGCTAAACTCGGCACTTTCCTGTGCGCCGTGAACGCTCACCGCCGCCGATGGCTTTCGCCCCGACCCTGAAAACCTGGTTGCTCGTGCTGCCGGCGGTGGCCGTGCTGGGCGTGGCCGGGTACCGGGCCAGCGGCCATGCGGCGGGCGTGGCATCACCGTCGCCGGACCTGCCGACCGTCGTGGCCAGCCGCGACAGCGGAGCGGCGTTGCCGGTGGTGCCGGAAGCCCTGGCGCGCCGGCTGGCCACCGTCGAGCGCGGCAACACGCTGCCGTCGGGCCTGCCGTTGGACCTCCGCGCCGACATCGAAGACGCCAGCGATCTGTACGCCTACGCCCAGCGACTGCGCGTGCAGGCCGATACAGGTAACCATGAAGCGCGCTGGATGCTCAGCCGCGTGTATGACTATTGCGCGCAGTACGCACTCGATCCGGGTGGCTACCGCTTGGACAACAACGTGTTGAGCGGGTTGGGCCTGACCGTGGCGCCGGCGATGATCGAGGCCCGCGAGCGCGTGGCGCAGCGGTGTGGCGGCTTCGTTCCGGGCGACAAGCTGGGCGCTGCGCTGGTGCTGGCCGAACGCCGCAAGGCGGCCGCGCAGGGCAACCTCGCCGCAGAAGCATCGTTGTTCGCCGAGGGTGAGCCGTTGCATGACAGTGCCGAGTACCGCCGCGACCTGGTCGAACGCGTGCGCACTTCGCGTGACCCGGAGGCCTATATGGCGATCGCGCCGGGCATGGGCGTGCGTGCCGCCGGTGACAGCGCACTCGACGGCCTGGTGGCGGGCGAACAGCTCAGTGAGCTTGCATGGCGGCTTGCGGCCTGCGAACTCGGTCTACCGTGTGGAGCGGACAGCGTGCTGGTCAACAGTTTTTGTGCGAACGGAGGGATCTGTTCGCAGGATGGAGCGCAGGATTTCCGGGATTTCGTGTATGACGCTGCGGTATCGCGGCAAGGTGCTGGGAAAATGAAGGAATGGATCAAGCGATTGATTGGAAAGAGGGACGGGCGATGAATTACCGTCGATTCCTGCATGGGGCCAAGTTCTGGTTCTGGGTGGTGCTGTTCGTGGCCTACTCTGCCGGTGCGGTCGGCCTGCTGATGATCGATACCTACGAGGATCGGTACCGGCATCTGTCGAAGGTGGAACTGACCACGGTGAAGGCGCAGGAAGACGTGCGCCGCGCCGGCGCCAGCCAGGTCGCTGCGGTCTATCGCGCGCAGACGGGCATGCCGTTCGCTTCACTGCCGGCTGGCAGCACCTTCCAGGTAGTGTGGCCGGATGGCTCGACCGAGACCATGGTGATCGTCGATCCGACCTCGCCCAATGGCGTGCGGCCGCTGGCCAATTCGCAGATTCCGGCCGACGTGGCCGACAAGCGCTGATGCGCCGGCTGTAGAGCCGAGCCCACGCTCGGCTGAGCTTTCCAGCAAGCCGAGCATGGGCTCGGCTCTACAGCAACAAAAAAAGGGCGGGGATATCCCCGCCCTTTCCATGTCCAGCATCGGGTGACGATCAGGTCAGCGCGATCGGCTTGTTCTTGCGCTCGGCAAGGCGCTTTTCCAGGTAGTGGATGTTCTGTCCACCGGCCTGGAAGCCCTTGTCGCGCATGATCCGCTGCTGCAGGGCGATGTTGGTCTTGATGCCATCGACCACCATCTCGCTCAGCGCCACCCGCATGCGGGCGATGGCGGTTTCGCGGTCCGGGCCGTGCACGATCAGCTTGCCGATCATCGAGTCGTAGTTGGACGGCACGCGATAGCCACTGTAGATGTGGGTATCCACGCGCACGCCGGGGCCGCCCGGCGGATGGAAGCCGGTGATGGTGCCCGGGCTCGGCACGAAGGTCTCAGCATCTTCGGCGTTGATGCGGCACTCGATGGCATGGCCGGTCAGTACCACGTCACTCTGCTTGATCGACAGCTTCTGGCCAGCGGCGATCTTCAGCTGCTCGGCCACCAGGTCGATGCCGGTGACCATTTCGGTGACCGGATGTTCCACCTGGATGCGGGTGTTCATTTCGATGAAGTAGAAGCGGCCGTCCTCGTACAGGAACTCGAACGTGCCCGCGCCACGGTAGCCGATGCGGATGCAGGCTTCGGTGCATACCTTGCCGATCTGCTCGCGCTGTTCGGCGGTGATGCCCGGTGCCGGTGCTTCTTCCACCACCTTCTGGTGGCGGCGCTGCATCGAGCAGTCGCGTTCGCCGAGGTGGATGGCGTTGCCCTGGCCGTCGGCCAGCACCTGGATCTCCACGTGGCGCGGGTTCTCCAGGAACTTCTCCATGTAGACCTCGCCATTGCCGAACGCGGCCTTGGCCTCGCTCTTGGTGGTTTCGATCGAGGTCTTGAGCGAGGCTTCGGCGTGCACGACGCGCATGCCACGGCCACCGCCACCGCCGGCCGCCTTGATGATGACCGGATAACCGATCTCACGGGCGATCTTGGTGTTGGCGACGATGTCCTCGCCCAGCGGGCCGCCCGAGCCGGGCACGCACGGCACGCCGGCGGCCTTCATCGCGCGGATGGCTTCGACCTTGTCACCCATCATGCGGATGGTGTCAGCCTTGGGGCCGATGAAGATGAAGCCCGACTCTTCCACGCGCTCGGCGAAGTCGGCGTTCTCCGACAGGAAGCCGTAGCCCGGGTGGATGGCCTGGGCGTCGGTGACTTCAGCGGCGGCGATCAGTGCCGGGATGTTGAGGTAGCTCTGCGGCGACGGCGCCGGACCGATGCAGACCGACTCGTCGGCCATGGCCACGTGCTTGAGGTTGCGGTCGACCGTGGAATGCACGGCCACCGTGCGGATGCCGAGGGTGTGGCACGCGCGCAGGATGCGCAGCGCGATCTCCCCTCGGTTGGCGATGACGACTTTGTCGAGCATGGCGCGCCCCTCAGCCGATCACGAACAGCGGCTGGTCGAACTCCACCGGCTGGCCGTTCTCGCCGAGGATGGCGACGATGGTGCCGGACGTGTCGGCTTCGATCGGATTGAACATCTTCATCGCTTCGATGATGGCCAGGGTTTCGCCTTCCTTGACCTGCTGGCCCACGGTGACGAAGGCCGGCTTGTCCGGGGCGGACGAGGCATAGAACGTGCCGACCATCGGCGAGCGCAGCACATGGCCTTCCGGCAGCGCCGGGCCCGGCTTGGCGGTGCCGCCGGTGGACGCTTCGGTCGGCGACTGCATCGGCATCGCCTGCGCCGCCGGCGCCGCCGGGGCGGCGTACACCGGAGCTGCGACCGGCGCGGCATAACCAGCGACCGGAGCGCGCGACAGGCGCACCGACTCTTCGCCTTCCTTGATTTCGATTTCAGCCAGGTTCGACTCTTCCAGCAGGTCGATCAGCTTCTTGATTTTGCGCAGATCCATGAGGGCCTCTTTGGTTTCTATCTAGGTGAGGAGAGCGCCGTGGGCGCCCGGGTCGACAATCAGGTGGCGGATACGCGCAGCAGCGCCGCGTCCATCGCGTAGCGGTAGCTGTCGGCACCGAAGCCGCACACCACGCCCACCGCCTTGTCACTGAAGTAGCTGTGCTGGCGGAACGGTTCGCGGGTATGCGGGTTGGACAGGTGGATCTCGATGAACGGCACCGCCACCGCTGCCAGCGCATCGCGCAGGGCCACCGAGGTGTGGGTGAAGGCGGCGGGGTTGATCAGGATGAAAGCGGTTCCGTCGTTGCGCGCAGCCTGCACGCGGTCGACCAGCACATGCTCGGCGTTGGACTGCAGGCTCTCCACGGCGTGCCCGGCAATGGATGCCTGCGCGGCCAGGGCCTGGTCGATGTCGGCCAGCGTGGTGTGGCCGTACACCTCCGGCTCGCGGGTGCCGAGCAGGTTGAGGTTGGGGCCGTGAAGGACCAGCAGCTTCGCCATGGGATGCGGAAGACGGGAAAGGGCGGCAGTCTGGCGGAACCGGCGGATGCTGTCCAGTTCGGCGAAGTTTGCAACGTTTCAATCGTCCGTTTGAAATTCGCCGCAGGGCTTGTCGCCGTACGGCGGGCGCTGGATCAAGGCGCGCTGAACGGCGTGCTTGCGGTGGATGCGAGCACGTAGGCCGACGATCACGTCCGGGCCGCTCATCGGCACAGCCACACCCTGTGTGGATGAGGAGGCGTAGGGCGCAGCCGCTGTGCCCTTACCAGGGAGTTGCCTGTCAGCCGATCGCTCAGGTCTCCAACGGTACCGTCGGCACCACGTTCGGGAATACCTCCTCCAACGGCTCCTGTTCCCCCGGTTGCGGCGCCGGCCAGTTGTAGGCGTTCACCGGCTGCGCGCGGTTCACCCACAACGCGTAGTACAGGTGATCGGCGCGACCGTCGCCGGTGTTGGGGTGGATCAGGATGGTCAGGCCCAGGCTGTTGAGCTGCAGCCACGGCACCAGCACCGGCAGCAGGTCGTTGGTGAAGCCGAAGTAGAAAGAGGGCGTGACGTGCGGGCCACGCGGCTCCAGGTTCCAGTTGCCCAGCTCCACCGGGAAGCGCTCGGCGGCCCAGCGCCGCAGCAGGGCTGCCTTCTCGAAGCTGTCCTCATCGAAATAGATATGGGCGTGGTAGCTCTTGATGTCGGTGTAGGCGCGCGGGGCGGTGGGCAACGTGGCCTCGCCGGGGCGCACGCTGACCGGGCGCGGGGTCGGTTCGCTGGCCGTGGCCTGGCCCCAGGGGCTGCGGCCCTTGGACGCTGGCGGAACGATGGCGCGGAAGCCAGGTCGCCCGGGTTCGGTGGTGTTCACGGCGCTGCCGACGCGCGCGGCGGCGGTGGCGGTGGACGCGCTGGCCAGGCCGCCGGCGGCCAGGCCGGCCGACGCGATCAGGCGCCGGCGGGCGGGCGAAAGCAGGTCGGCCCAGTGGGCGTCATCGTCGCCCGCGTCGATGAGGGGCTGCGGGTCCGGGTGCATGAGGGGCTCCGTGGCGGCATTGTGGGGGCAGGCGTTCACGCTCGGGCACGGCTGCCGGTGGCGTCCAATAAGCAGCCGGCATCACTTCATGCACGGCTGCCTTCGTCGCCTTGAGCGCGACCGAACGGCGGGCTAGGGTGCAGGTCTGCCGCCCCGGAGCCCGCCATGGCCTCGCCTGATGCCGACACCCTGCGCAAGCGCGCCAGCTTCCGCCAGTTGCATGCAGCAGGATGCTTCGTGCTGCCTAACCCGTGGGACGTGGGCAGTGCGCGCTATCTGCAACGGCAGGGCTTCCAGGCCTTGGCCACGACCAGTGCCGGCTGCGCCTGGAGTGAGGGGCGGCCGGACGGCGCGGTATCGCTGCAGGCCACGCTGGAGCACCTGCGACTGATGGCGGCGGCGACCCCGTTGCCGTTGAATGCCGACTTCGGTGATGGTTTCGGCGCTACGCCACAGGCGGTGGAGGAGGCGGTGGCCGCGGCGCTCGATACCGGCATTGCGGCGTTGTCGATCGAGGACGCCAGCGGCCTGGCCGATGCACCACTGAGGCCCATCGAGCAGGCGGTCGAGCGACTGCGCGCGGCGCGTGCGGCCATCGACCGCGCGGGCGGCGACGTGCTGCTGGTCGGGCGAGCGGAGAACTTCTTCGTGGGCGTACCGGATCTGCAGGATACCCTGCGGCGCCTGCGTGCCTACGCCGAGGCCGGAGCCGATGTGCTGTACGCACCGGGCATCAGTACGCGCGAGCAGATCAGTGCGGTGGTCGCCGCCGCGGGCTCCAGGCCGGTGAACCTGCTGGTCGCTGGCCCCACAGCACTGAGCCTGCAGGACATCGCCGCACTTGGCGTTCGCCGGGTCAGCCTGGGCGGTGCGCTGGCGCGTGCCGCGTGGGGTGGACTGATGCAGGCGACCCAGCCGATCGTGCAGGACGGACGCTTCGATGGTCTGCAGCAGGCGGCGTCCGGGGCTGCCTTGAACGCGTTGTTCCAGTAGCCCCGCGCCCTGCATGGCGGGAAGGGCCGGCGACTACAACGCCTCGATCTCCCGCTTGGGCAGGATCACGCCGGGTTCCAGCGCTGGCAGCAGTTGGCGAAGCAGGCGCGGATTGTCCTGCAGCCCCGTGCCGTCCAGATACGTCCAGCCGGAACCGCCAATGCGGCGCACGGCCACCATGAACGTGGTGCTGCGCATCGGGGTTTCACGCACCCGCACCAGGGATTGGCGTGGCACGAAGCAGACTTCTTCCTCCCCGGCCGCATAGGTCCGGGTCGGCACACCGACGTCCTCGCTGATGACCACCACGCCGCCGCTGTGCTGCTTCTTCAACGCATCGCGGGTGATCGCCTGGAAGGCCTCATCGCCGCCGGCCAGCCGCTTGAGGCTGGGATGCGTGCGCTCGATGAGGAAGTCCGCATCCCCGCGGGCGTAGGCAGTCATCAGGGCGCGCACATCTTCGCGCAGGGCCTTCGCGTCACTGGGACTGAGTTCACCCGCGAAGGCGGATGGCAGCAACAGCGACAGCAGCAGCGTCAGTATCGTCAGGGGCAGGCGTCGATCCATGTCCGGATGTCCCACAAGGCATCGCTGCACTATACGTTGGACGCAAAAACAGCGTCCCACCGGTGGCGCTGGTTTCCCCGGAATCGTTACTTACCATTGGTAGGTATCGATTCCTGGAGATCCCCATGCACAGCCTCATTGTCATCGCCCACCCTGAGCCCGGTTCGCTGACCCACGCGATGGCGCGTCGCATCGGTGATGGCATTGCCGCGGCCGACACCGGCAACACCGTGGCCTATGCCGACCTGATGGCCGAAGGCTTCGATCCGCGCTTCAACCCGCAGGACCAGGCGTTGTTCCGCAGCACCGGCGCGGTACCCGCCGATGTCGCTGCCGAGCACGCGCGGCTGGATGCCACCGATACGCTGGTGCTGGTGTTCCCGTTGTACTGGTGGTCGTTCCCGGCGCTGCTGAAAGGCTGGATCGACCGTGTGTTCACCAACGACTGGGCCTACGCACAGGATGCGCAGGGCAGGCTGGTGAAGAAGCTGCAGCGCCTGAATGTGCATCTGGTCGGCTTGGGCGGCGCCGACGCAGCCATGGTCGAACGTCGTGGCTACGACGCGGCAATGAGGACGCAGATCGACATGGGCATCTTCGACTATTGCGGCGCACGCGTGCTGTCGTCCCACCTGCTGTTGGACGCCGATACCGGTGCCGCTCAAGCGCATCTGCAGACCGCACTGACGATCGGCCGTAAAATTGGTGTTCCGATGCGCTGATCGCCGTGCTCCGCCGATGCCCGCCAACGCCACCCCCACGCGCCGCCGAATGACCCGGGAGCAACGCACCCGCCAGTTGCTGGATGTGGCCTGGGCACTGGTCCGCGAAGAAGGTACCGGCGCGTTGACGCTGGGGCGGCTGGCCGAAGCGGCGGGCGTGACCAAGCCTGTGGCCTATGATCACTTCGTGACCCGCAATGGCTTGCTGGCGGCGCTCTACGATGACTATGACGGACGCCAGACCGTGGTCTTCCACGAGCGCATCGGTCGCGCCCGGGCGCAACTGGTCGATCGGGCGGCGGCCATCGCCTCCGGCTACATCGACTGCGTCCTCAGCCAGGGCAGTGAAGTGCAAGGCATCCTCGCCGCGCTGGTGGGGGCGCCGGAACTGCATGAGGCGCGGCGGCGCTACCAGCAGGATTTCATCGACAACTGCCAGGTCTGGCTGGGCCCGTTCGCGGCCGACGGCACGGTGTCGCTGGCCGGGCGCTGGGCCATTCTCGGTGCGGCTGAAGCCCTTTCAGAGGGCGTGGCTGCCGGCGCGCTGGACAAGGCCGGTGCCGTGGCCGAGCTGCAGCGGCTGATCGTGGCGACGGTCAAGCGGCGCTGAGCCGCACGAGCGGTCAGCCGCCGGCCAGGGCGGCGAATCCCGCGGCCAACTGGTCGCGCACCAGTGCGTCGCGCGCGTCGCGGCTTGCAGAGCCCAACACCACGGTGATCAGCCGTACCGGCTGGTCCCGCCCGGGTACTGGCCGGCACGCGGTGGCGGCCAGGCAGAAGCCTGCGGCCTGGGTGTAGCCGGTCTTCAAGCCGTCCACGCCGTCTTCGCCGAGCAGGGCGTTCTGGTTGCTGCGGTTGAAGCTGCCATGGGCGAACGCGCGCTGCGCGCTGATCGCCAGGATCTGCGGATGATCGTTCAACAGGCGGGCGGCCAGCACCGCCATGTCGCGCGCGCTGGAGACATGGTGCGGTGTGGTGATGCCGGACACGCTGGCAAACCAGGTGCTGCGCAGCCCGAGCTGGCGTGCGTGCCGGTTCATGCGTTCCAGGAATGCGGCCTGCGATCCGTCCAGGTGGCGCGCGATCGCCAATGCAGCGTCATTGCCGGACACCACCATCAACCCTTCCAGCAGGCGCGCCAGGGTGATTGTCTCGCCGGGCACCAGGCCCATGTGCGTTTCATCATCGGCCACGGCATGCACATCGTCGGCGGCGATGGTGACCGGGTCGTCCCACGAGCGTCCGTTCTCTTCGACGCACGCATAGGCGGCGTAGGCGGTCATCAGCTTGGTCAGCGATGCCGGTTGCCGCGCGGTTTCAGCGTTGTGCTGGTGGATCACCGCAGAGGTTGCCGCTTCCAGGGTGATGGACGAAATCGGTAGGGGGGCGGGCGCAGCAGACGGCATGGCGGGCGGAGATGGCAGCGACAGTCAGCAAGAATAGTTCGTGCCGGCTGCACGAAGCCGCACTGCCGGAGCGCTGCAGCGTGCACGGTAGCGCCCGGTTGCGCCCGGGCTGAGGTGGAGGCAGCCTGCGCACATGCAATCGGATATCCGCATCGACGGTCGTGTCTTTACCTACGTCTTCCCGTGTGCGTGGGAGGACTACGCGAAGATCGGCTTTTCACGTGATCCGCTCGGACGCATCAGCGCATTGCATCGGCGCTGGTTCGAGTTCTTCGACCTCGATGCCGGTGCGCTGGTGGAAGCGGAGGGCGAGCGTGATGCACGTGATCTGGAGCTGCAGCTGCGTTCGCCGTTCAAGGCGCACCGCGCACCGGCACCGATGACGATCCAGCACAAGGCTGGGGGTCGTACTGAATGGGTACGTGGTGCCAACCAGGCCTTGTCGCTCGCAATTGCTGCGTTGGCTGAACAAGGCTATCGCTGTTATCCGCTGAAGGCATGGCTGCAGGCGGCGATGCGCCTGCGCATGGACCGGCTGCACGACTGGGCCGTGGTGCAGCTTCCGGAAGAGGAAGGCCTGCGGATTCCCGGTGGCCCCGGTGAGGGCGTGTTGCGTGACACGCTCGACGGTTGCCGGGCACTGGATATCGATCCAATGCCCTGGCTGCCTGAATACGTCCAACGCTGGTACACAGGTTGAGCCGCGTTCAACGGGTCCCCGGCTGCTGAACCGGCGTGGCCGGTTGCGCCGCGCACGCAGGGGCGGCGGTGGACGGGCTGGCCAGCTGGCGTGCCAGCTCGGTGTTGACCACATGGCCGTGCAGGAACAACAGGCTGCCGAAGATGTTCATGAGCGTGCCTCCACTTGAGTGGATTGCACGATACGGGCAGCATGGGCGGGCAAACAGCGACATTTCCGCAAGCATGCCTTGAGAGGAATTCAAGCCTGATGTCCCGTCCGCCCCTTCATGCCCTGCAGGGTTTCGTGGCCGCCGCGCGGCTGGGCAACCTGTCACGGGCAGCGGCGTCGATGAATCTGACCGTCAGTGCGCTCAGCCATCAGATGCGCCAGCTGGAAGAGCGGCTCGGGCAGCCACTGCTGGTCCGCCAACCGCGTGGCGTCGCCCTCACCCTGGAGGGGCAGCGCCTGCTCGACCAGGTCGGCCCGCATCTGGATGCGATCAACGAGGCCTTCCAGCCCTATGCGGCCCGCGCCGAGCACGTGCTGACGATCAGTGCGGTGCCGTCGATGGCGTCGGCGTGGCTGGTGCCGCGCCTGGGTCATTTCGTGGCTGAGCACCCACAGATCGAGATCAACCTGCAGTCGAGTGAGCGCCTGATTGATTTCGAGCGGCAGCGCCAGTTCGACGCCGCGCTGCGGCTGGGCAGCGGGCAGTGGCCGGGCCTGGTGGTTGAGCCGCTGTTCGACGAGTGGCTGCTGCCAATGGCGAGCCCGGCGCTGATCGAACGCATGGGAGGGATCGACCGGGTGCCACTGAACCAGTGGCCACTGCTGGGGGACCCCGATGGCGCGTGGGGGGCCTGGTTCGCGTTGAGCGGGCAGACCCCGCCGTCGCGCTTCGTAGCGGTGCTGGATGATTCGGAGGCACACCACCGTGCGGCGCTGGACGGGGTGGGCGTGGCGCTGGGGCGGGTGACGCGGGCGCGCTTGTTGCTGGATTCCGGCCAACTGGTTGCGCTGTCCAACCTGCGCCTGAAAACCGCCTGGCCGCATTGGCTGGTCTACCCGCAGCGTTCGGCCCGCCACCGCGGCTTTCTTGCCTTCCGCGACTGGCTGCACGCGCAGGCTGCCGAACACGTGCGGCACATGGCGGACGCTACACTCATCGCACCAGCGTGACCGCCTGTCCGGCGCGCGCGAACGCCTCCTCCAGCAGCGAGCCGGCCTTGATCGCCTCCACTTCCTCGAACAGCGCCTGCAGCGCGTCGGCGGGGCGGGATGCCGGCGCCGCCACCGCCTGCTGGATCGCGGTGAAACGGTCGGCCAGCACGCGGTGGCCGGGATGCGCCCGCGCCCATGCTTGCAGCGGCTGGCGCACGCCGGCGGCGGCATCCAGGCGCTGCAGATCGAACAGGGTGATCGCAGCCGCCGACGTCTCGGCCCGTTCGATCGTGGCGTGGCGCAGTTCGCGGCTGAGAAACAGATCGTAGGCTGCACCGCGGCCCACCGCGATGCGCAGCCCCTCGCGGTCGAGGTCGGTCACCTGCTGCGCGGGACTGTCCTCGCGCACCAGATAGGTGCCTTCGATCTCCACGTACGGAGCACTGAAGGCGATGCGGTCGGCGCGTGCCGGATCGATGGCCAGGAAGGCCAGATCCCAGCCGTCTTCGCCTGCCGCAGCGACCACCGAGGCTGCGGCATCGTGACAGGTGAAGCGTGCCTGCACACCCAGGCGCTGCGCCAATATCGCGGCCAGCTCCACCGACGGTCCGCGCGGCGAGTGCGCATCGCCCTGCGCCAGCACCGGGTTGCCCAGGTTGATCGCCACGCGCAGGAAGCCCTGCGGTGCCAGCGCACTTTGGTGATCGGCCAGGGACATGCAGGACTCCGCGAGGAAAGGGGCACCCAGCATGCCAGCACTGCCCTGCAAGGGGTGTCATGCTGCACGACTGCAGGATGGCCTACCTTCCGTTTGCCGACGAGGCCGCAGGTGTGGGCATGGACTTGGAGGTGAGCCTGGAACGTGGCCGAGATCTGCGACAGTGAAGGCAACCGGATTGCGTTGCAGGCGCGCGCGGTTCCGTAGAGCCGAGCCCATGCTCGGCTGCTGTTGACCCAGCCGCCCAAGCTCAGCCGGGCATGGGCTCGGCTCTACAAGGTCGCGGCGCGTGAGCGCTGCAGCCAGTCGTTGATCGCCGGATCGAGCCGCGGGTCTTCGGGCAACTGCATGCCAAAGCGTTGCTGCAGCACGTCGCGCACGTCGGCAACATCGTGCAGCGGACGCTTGTCCGGTGCCTGGCCGGGGCGGTACTCGGTGTAGTTGCCACTGCCGATGGTGCGTCGCCAATCTGGCCCGGTCAGCGACGCGCGCAGCTGGCCAGGGAAGCTGGAGTCGGGATGGGTGCACACGTACCAGTTGCCCACCACGTTGTCGATCGGTGCCGGCACGTGCAGGTCGAAACGGTACATCGCCCGCCAGCCGTCACCGGATTCGGCGGACAGCACGAAGTCCCCCTCGCCAGGCAGCCGCTGCAGCAGATAGCGTTCGTGCGGCGTGGCCTGCGGCTGCGGATCATGCAGCCGCAGCGGCACGGTCGGGGTCAGGCTGCCGAAACCGGCATCCACCAGCCAGTCATCGCCATCCACCTGCACGCGCAGCAGCAGGTGGGTCCGTGCGGTCAGCTCGCCGTCCTGGGCAGCCAGCAGCACGCGCGCGCTCAATGGCTGCGCATCGAAGCCCAATGCCTGCAGCAGTGCCAGCAACCCGCCATTGAGTTCGAAGCAGTACCCGCCACGGCGGTCGTCAAGCAGCTTGCGCTGCACGCTGTCCAGGTCGATCGGCACCGCATCGCGCAGCAGGCAGCTGAGGGTTTCGAAGGGGAGCAGTGCGTTGTGGCGCTGCTGCAGCAGGGTCAGGCCGACCAGCGTCCGTGGTGGCGGCGCATCCAGCTGCAGGCGCTGCAGGTAGCGGGGGATATCGAGCGTCGTCATGGGGGCACCTGGCGGGGAAGGGACGTCCACTGTGCTCCCCCAACCGGGGTTGAGGTCAAGGGTGCTGGTCGTGTCACGCCAGCGTCGCCTGCACCCGGTACAAAGGCCGCGTCCGCCCGTCACCGCTGGGCCAGGACGACGAAAGTTCTAAAGTTGCCTTGAATCCGGCCGATACAGGTGCGTCCTTCTGCCTGGAGTCTGTCATGTCGGCCGTTGTCTCCCACCTCCGGTCCCTGCGCACGCGGCTTGCGGCGCTGCGCCCGGCGTCCTCCGGCCTGCTGCTGTGGCTGCAACCGCATCGGCTGAGCGTAGCCAACAAGCTCAAGGCGACCTTGTGGGTCTGTGGCCTGGGACTGGTCGCAATCGCAGCCGTCTACGCCTGGACCGGGCATGCCAGCACGCAGGCTGCGCGCAGCCAGGCCAGCTACCAGCGCGGCAGTGACCTCGCCGCGCGCCTGGCCACGCGGGTGGCCGAAGCGCGCCGCCTGCAGACCCAGTATGCACGCAGTTTCGATGATGCTGACCGCAGCCAGCTGCTGGCTACACAGAAGGCCTTGCAGGCCGACCTGCAGGCGCTTCGCGCGATGCCCATGGACGCCGGCCGGCGCAAGGCGCTGCAGGCGCTGACCGAAGCGGCCGACGCGTTCTCGCAGGGTGTGGCCGCCCTGTTCGAACGGGTCGACGAGATGGGCCGTGGTGAGGCCGGCCTCGCCGCGCAGCTGCAACAGGCTGCAGACACGCTGCAGGGGCAGGTGGATGCGCAGCAGCGGGATGCGCTGGCGTTGTCCCTGCAGAAGATGCGGCGGCAGGAGGCACTGCTGCTGCTCGACGGTGATTCCACCCACGCCGACCGCGCCAGCGAAGAAAAGCTGCCGTTCGATCTCGCGCTGGCGGGCCTGCCCGCGGATGCGCAGGACACCCTGCGCACCGGAATGGAGGCGTATCAGGCCGCATTGCTGGGGTATACCGCTGCCCGTGTCGGCCTGGATGTGGAAGCGCAGTCGCTGCTGGATACCGCTGCGGGCGTAGCGCCTGCGCTGGCCGCATTCCAGCAGGCACAGGCCGCGGCACTGGCCCGTGCCCAGGCCCGCCAGCAGGCTGGTGCGCGCACGATGAGCGTGCTGTTTGCATTGACCGTGCTGCTGGTCGCCGGTGTGCTGATCACCAGCCTCGTGCTGGTGCTGCGTGCAGTGCGCCAGCCGATCCAGGACACCCTGCACTTCGCCAGCGACATCGCCGACGACCGCCTGGACACCACCCTGCGCGTCTACAACGCCAACGACGAGATCGGCCAGCTGGCCCAGCGCCTGGTCGACATGCAGCAGCGCCTGCGCGCGCGTATCGAGACCGAGCGTGCCGTGGCGCGCGGCAACACCCGGGTGCGCCAGGCATTGGACAGTGCGCTGACCGGTTTGATGGTGATCGATGCGGAAGGGCAGGTCGCCTACGCCAACCCGGCACTGCTGCAGCTGCTTGACCTGCGGAACGAGGCGCTGGTGGGCAGCGACGCGGTACGCCTGCATCCGGCGTTGGCCAGCCTGGCCGGCGTGCGCCAGCGCGAAGAGCGCGAGATCGGCCATGCCGGCACGCGTTACCAGCTGATTGCCAACCCCGTCATCGATGACGGGCAATTCCTCGGCGTAGCGGTGGAATGGCGCAGTCGAGCGCTGGAGACCCTGCTGGAAACCGAGGTCGCTGCGCTGGTCGATGCTGCAGCACACGGTGACCTGCACGGTCGCATCGCGCTGGAGGGCAAGCAGGGCTTCGTGCGCACGTTGTCGACCAGCATCAACCGCCTGCTGGCGACGTTTGAAACCAACCTCGGCGACCTGCAGGCATTGCTGGCCGCGCTGGCTCGTGGTGACCTCAGCGTGCGCATGGAGGGTGAGCTGCAGGGCGTGTTCGCGCGCATGCGCGATGATGCCAACGCGACGGTCGCGCAGCTGGGCCGCATCGTCACCCGCATCCAGCACGCCACCTCCAGTCTCGATACCGGCGTTGGCGAGATCGTTGCCGGTCATCAAGATCTGTCACAGCGCACCGAGCAGCAGGCCGCCAACCTGGAAGAGACCGCCGCTTCCATGCACGAACTGACCGATACGGTCGGTCGCAATGCTGATGCCGCAGGCCGTGCCGACGCGCTGGTCAAGGGTGCGGCAGCGGTGGCGCAGCGCGGCGGCGAGGCTGTCGGCCAGGTGGTGGCGACCATGCAGGGCATCAGCGAGGCATCGCGGCGGATCGGCGACATTACCCAGCTGATCGACGGCATCGCCTTCCAGACCAACATCCTGGCGCTGAATGCGGCGGTGGAAGCGGCGCGTGCCGGTGAGCAGGGCCGCAGTTTCGCCGTGGTGGCCGCGGAAGTGCGCCTGCTTGCACAACGCAGCGCAGAGGCGGCCAAGCAGATCAAGGGCCTGATCGAGGATTCGGTGGCGCGTGTGGGACAGGGCAACCAGCAGGCCGAACAGGCCGGCACCACGATGGGCGAAATCGTCGGCAGCGTGCAGCAGCTGGCCGACCTGCTGGCGGCTATCCGCAGTGCGTCGCACGACCAGCATGCCGGCATCGCACAGGTGAACCAGACCATCGTGCAGATGGAAGCCAGCACCCAACGTAACGCCAGCCTGGTGGAAGAGGCCGGTGCCTCCACGGCGCAGATGCAGGTCCAGGTGCGTGCCCTGGCCGAAGCGGTGGGCGCATTCCGTTTGCAGTCGATGCCGCAGCCGCGCGCCGCAGCGGCCTGGTCAGCCGAGCGTAGGCTCGGCGCTACATCGGCTGCAGGAACACTGTAGAGCCGAGCCCATGCTCGGCTCACACCAGCGTTCGGCGGCAGGAATCAATACACGTCGCGGCGGTAGCGCCCGTTTTCCAGCAGCGTTTCCACCGCTTCATCACCCAGCGCGGTTCGCAGCACCTGGTCCACGCCTTCGGCCATGCCCTGCAACGACCCGCAGACATGGATCACCGCACCGCGCTGCATCCAGTCGCGCAGCGTTCTGGTGGCCGCCTGCAGGCGATTCTGCACATAACCGCCGTCGCCATCGCGCGAGAACGCCAGGTCCAACCGGGCGAGATGGCCATCGGCCTGCCACGCTTCGATCTCGTCAGCGAACAGGAAATCGTGCGCACGCTGGCGTTCGCCGAACAACAGCCAGTGCCCGTGTTCGCCTGCACGGGCGGCTTCGCGCAACAGGCTGCGCAGCCCGGCGATGCCGGTGCCGTTGCCGATCAGCACCATCGGCGCGCCAATGACGCGATGGAAACCGGGGTTGCGATGCACGCGGGCGACGATGCCGGCATCGATCGGCGCATGCAACGACAGCCAGCCCGAGCCCAACCCGGCTCGACCGGAGGCGTCATGCACCAGCCGCACCACCAGCTCCACCACGCCATCATCCTTGCAGGAGGCGATCGAATACTCGCGACTGGGCAGCAGCGGCAGCCCGGCCAGCCACAGGCAGGCATCCTGCACCGCCAGCGCAGCATCGGCCTCGGGCAGCTCGCGTTCACTGGCCAGCGCCAGCAGCGTGCGCGGATGGCCATCGACCAGCAGTGGCTGCAGCGGATCCAGCCCATGCGCCTTCAACACGGCACCGGCATGCTGGGCATTGTGGCGGGGCGCGATGTGCAGGATGTCACCCGCCTGCCACTGCACGTCGGCCGGTGCGGCAAGACGGATACGCCAGATGGCTCCGCCGACGCTGCCAGGGTTGAGGCAGTCGCGGCCGAGCAGGCGCCACTCATGCATCTGCGTAGCCGCAGGCAGCACGCTGTCATCGGTGACGATGCCGGTGAGCGCACCCAACTCCTGCTGCCACCGGCGCAGCGCCGGGACCGAGGCGGCATCGACGTCGACGCGCTCGAACAGTGCACGCGCGCCGTTTCCGATCAACCAGCCATCGACCCGGCGGCCGAAGCCGCAGTAGTGCGGGTACTGGCGGTCACCCAGCGCGAGCAGGCCGAACTGCAGGCCCGAAAGGTCCAGCGCTTGTGCCAGCAACTGCCGCGCTGCGCGCCGGGCGGCATCGGGCGGCTCGCCGTCGCCGAAGGTGCTCAGCACGAACAGCGCGCTCGATGCGCGCAGCAGGAGCGCGGCATCGATGCGCGCCAGCGGCAGCACCCGCACCGCATGGCCGGCCGCCTGCAGCTGTGCCGCCGCGCGCCACGCCAGCTGTTCGCCCAGTCCGCTCTGGCTGGCATGCACCACCAGCCACGCTGCGTTGCCGGCATCGCTGGCCGGCATCGGTAGCGCCTGGCGCAGCCCGCGCGCGGCACGCTGGCTGCGGCGGCGGTCCAGGTACAGCATCCAGCCGGTGATGAAGAACAGGCTCATGCCCAGGCTGCTGAGCATCACCACCACGCGGCCGGGCACACCGAAGTAGCTGCCCGAATGCAGCGCGAACACACTGGTGGCCAACTGTCCGCCCGCGCCCTGGCGTGCGTACGGACGGGCATCGAGAACGGCACCGCTGGCCGGATCGAGCTGCAGCAGGTCATGCGCACGATCGTGGTGGCCGCCGCGCTGCGACGGATCACCGGCCATCACCCGAACATTCAGTGCCTGTCCGGGCTTCTCCGGCAGGCGCAGGTCAATGAAGCCGGCGCGCACGCCCGGCAGCGCGTACA
The DNA here is from genome assembly GCF_001580555.1 of Stenotrophomonas sp. DDT-1. Taxonomy (NCBI): domain Bacteria; kingdom Pseudomonadati; phylum Pseudomonadota; class Gammaproteobacteria; order Lysobacterales; family Lysobacteraceae; genus Stenotrophomonas; species Stenotrophomonas sp. DDT-1. Next base: position 82,545 of record NZ_LEKR01000003.1, on the reverse strand, counting down.
GCGTGGCTTCAATGCGGTGCAGGTCCAGCGACGCATCGGTGGCAACCTGGTGCTTGGCCGTCGGTGGGACGCCCAGCAGCGTGCTGGCCGCGCTGCGATACCCGTCGAACGACCACCACAGGCCGGTCAGCGCACTCATCAGGTAGATCAGCAGCACCCAGGTGCCGACTACCGAGTGCAGGCTCCACAGGAAGCCGCGCCCGCTGCGTTTCCACTCCACTGCCAGCCAGCTGCGCCAGTGCCACCAGCGTCGTGGCCAGCGCAGGTAGAGGCCGGACAGGGTGAAGAACAGCAGGGCGATGGCACAGCTGCCGGTGATCCACTTGCCGCGTTCGCCCGCGGCAAGGTGGCGATGCAGGTCCTCGACGAAGTCGAAGAACGCCTGGCCGCGCAGGGCGCTGAAGCGCTCACCGCTGTACGGGTCGAAGTACACCCAGTGTTCCCTGCCACCGGCAAAGCGCGCCACCGACGGCCGCTGTCCGGTGGCATCGATACGCAGGCGTTGCAGGGGGCGTTCGCTGCCGGCCTGGAGCAGCGGCACCAGTTCACTGAGTGCAAGGGGAGGCTGCCCGTCGGCATGGTGCTCGGCGATCTCGGCAAAGCCGGGATTGGCGGCGCGCAGCAGTTCGTCCTCGAAGGACAGCGTGGCGCCACTGAGGCCCATCACGGCCAGGACGGCACCTGCGGTGATGCCCAGCAGCCAGTGCAGTTGGAACAGGACGTTCTTGAACATCGAAGAAGGAGGGCCCGGGAGGCTGCCGCCCGCATCCTGCGCAACAGCAAATGAGAATTAGTCGCGGAATTCTCCGTGGCGCGTTGGCTGCGGTCAAGCCGTTGGACAGAGGCCGGGCTGTGCCTGGCCTCTGCCCCCGTCGCGGTGTACTTGGACGCAGGGACGCAGCCTTCCCTGGCTGTCGTCCCGGGTCTTCACGCAGGGCTCAGAACTTCCAGCCTACCCGCGCGTAATAGAAGCCGCCGTTGAATCCATAGGGCGAGTGCACGGGGTACTGCGCACCGGCCACCCCGCTCCAGGGGTTGTCGGCCGGCGTGCGGTCGAACAGGTTCTGCGCGCCGAGGCTGAAATACAGGCCCGAATCGAACTTCCAGCCCACCTCTGCATCCACGATCAGCGCGCTGCCGCCGTAGATCGGCAGGCCCCCGTCCTCGGCGGAGATCACGCCGCTGTCCAGATGGTCTTCGTACCAGCTGCTGTAGTAATTGAAGCGCAGGTTGGCATGGAAGATCTGCCGCTGGTGGTGGATGCTGAAGTAGCCCTTGGTCCTGGGCAGCGATTTCTCCAGCTTGTAGACGCGGGCTTCGTCGATGAAGTCGGTGTCGTAGCGATCCACCCTGGTGCGGTTCCAGTTGGCGGCAAGCGAGTAGGTGGTTACCCCGCCGAAGTGATCGCTCTTGAAGCTGGTCACCAGATCCACGCCGGTCGTGGTGGTATCGAAGGCGTTGCCGAAGTAGGTCACCTGCGAAATGGAGGCGGCCTCCGCATTGCCGCCGGCCACCAGCGCCGCGCGCTCTTCCGGGGTGACCGCAAAGCTGGTGCTCAACGCGATGCGGTCTTCCACCTTGATCTGGTAGCCGTCCAGGGTGATCAGCCAGTCGCCCGCGGTCCACACCGCTCCCAGTGACACATTCCTGGACTCTTCCGGACTGAGCGGCTGGGCGCCCTTCAGTTGCGCGATCGGGTTGGTGGGCGGAAGCGTGGCAATGTCCTCCAGCGCGGTGCCGCCGAACACGGTGCTGATCTGGCTGACGTTGGCTTGGCCGGGAGTCGGTGCGCGGAAGCCGGTGTTGTAGGCACCGCGCAGGGCGAAGTGCTCGTTGAAGTCGAAACGCGCGGTGAACTTGCCGGTAGTGGTGCTGCCGAACGAATCGTAGTCCTCGTAGCGCAGCGCACCGGCCAGCAGCAGCTTGTCGGTGAGCTGGGCTTCCAGGTCGGCATAGGCCGCCCAGTTGCGGCGATCAAAAGTGCCGGCGGTGCGCGTGCTGAAACCATTGAAACCGTTGGAGCCAAGCGCGAAGCCCTGTTCGGTCAGCGGGCCGATGGCGGTGGATGGGCCATCACCGGGGCTGATCCTGAAGCTCTCCTCGCGCCATTCGGCGCCCATCGCCAGGCGCAGCGGCTGGCTGCTGAAGCTGGCCGGTATGTCCCGGCTTACGTCCACGTTGAGGTTCTTTTCGGTCTGGGTGTTACCGCCGGGCCGGAACAGCAACCCGGCCGGCTGGTCAGGCCCGAGCGACGCGTTGACGGTGTTGTAGATGGTGAATTCAATATCGTTGCGGCCCCAGGAGCCGCTTACGTCCCAGTACCACTGGCCCCACGTGCCCTTGGCGCCAGCGAACACCGAAGCGTCCTCCAGTTCGCCGCCGAAGCGTGGGGTGAAGCCACCGGGCAGACTGGAGAGGAAGGTGAAGCAGTTGGCCGGCAGCGCACCCACGGCGCCACTTACGGTGCTGTAGGGCAGCAGGCTGCCGGCGCCGTCGCGCAGGGCGATGGAAGGGCAGCTGCCCACGCCGGTCAGGTTGCCCACCAGCAGCGTCTCCCCCCCATCATTGGAGTACACGCCCGAACGCGCGGTGGGGTCGCGGTAGTAGAACCCGCCGTCCACCTTGCGCTTGGCATAGTTGCCGAACAGGTAGAACTCCACGTTTTCGGTGTTGTAGCCGAGGTTGGCGACCAGCTTGAGGTCGTCGTCCACCTTCGGCGATCCCCAGATCTGCGCCGGGTCGTTCACCCCGGGGTAGCCGGCCGCCGCCACCGCGGCGGCATCATCGCGCTGCACGCTGCGCGAAGTGTCGTCGGCCTTGCGCCACTCAGCCGTCAGGGTGGCGAAACCGTGCTCGGTCAGCGGAAGGCCGATCTGCGCCGAGTACTGGGTGGTAAGCCCGTCGCCCTTGTAGTACTGCCCGGCGAAGACCTCGGCAGTACCGCCTTCGCGCAGCTTCTTCAGGCCGAAGTTGAGCACGCCGGCGATGGCGTCCGATCCATACTGCGCGGCGGCACCGTCGCGCAGGACGTCGACCTGCTCCAGTGCCAGTGACGGGAACACCGAAAGGTCAGGGCCCTGCGCACCATCGGAGAGGCCATGGCCGAGGAAGGTGATCACCGCCGAGCGGTGGAAACGCTTGCCGTTGACCAGCAGCAGGGTGTTGTCCGGCGGCAGGCCACGCAGGTTGGCCGGACGCACCAGGCTGGCCGCATCGTCGATGGGAATCGTGCTGACGTTGAAGGAAGGCACCAGCACCTTGAGCTGGTCGAGGGCGTCGGTCGCGCCCTGGTTGCGGAACTCTTCACCGCTGATGATGTCGATCGGCACCGCCGACGACGACACCGTGCGCGGTTTGGTGCGGCTGCCCAGCACCGAAACGGTATCCAGGGTGGTGGCCGCGTCGGGCGTCGTCGATGTGCTGCTGTCCTGCGCCCATGCAGCGGGGCTGGTGGACAGCAGCGCGGTGGCGAGGGCCACCATTACTGCGGATGCCAAGGGCGTGATTGCGTCTGGAGCCCGAACACTTCTGCGAATTCCGTGTTTCATGCATGCACCCTGCAGTCGATTTGAGTGGTTTGTCGGTCAGTGGTTCATCCTGTTGGTTCTCCTTGCAGCCAGGGCCCTGGTCGCTAAACGTAGAATTAACAGAACGTAAACCGTACCGCAACGGATCTTTCGATTTAAGGTGCAAAGTCGCGGAATGGATCGCAGAACAGTCTCATATGTATGCTGAAAGCACGTAGTATGTGCTTCAGGCAACCATCAGGAATGTCCCGTGTCTACGCTCATTGCCGATCCCGTTGCACAGGTCCGCGCCTTCAACCGCTTCTACACCCGCAGGATCGCCGTGCTCGAGGAGCGGTTGCTGCACAGCGACTTCACCCTCACCGAAGCGCGGGTGCTGTTCGAACTGGCGACGGGCCAGGGCATCACAGCTGCGCAGCTGGGCCATCGGCTGGACCTCAACGCGGGCTACCTCAGCCGGTTGTTGAGCGGGCTGCAGGCGCGCGGTCTGGTTCAACGCGAGCCATCGGTGATGGACGCGCGCGCGAACCGGCTGGTGTTGACCGAGGCGGGCCGCGCCGCCTTCGCACAGCTGGATGCAGCGTCCAGCGAAAGCATCGGTGCCATGCTGGGAGGCATCAGTGAAGCGGGATGCCAGCGCCTTCTGGAGGCGATGGGACACATCCAGGCGCTGCTGGGAGGTGCATCGTCGGGTTGCGTGCTACGCGATCCCCGTCCCGGCGACATGGGCTGGGTGATCCAGAAGCACGGCGCGCTGTATGCACGCGAATTCGGGTGGAACGCGGAGTTTGAAGCGCTGGTGGCCGACATCGTCACCCGCTACCTGCGCGAGCATGACCCGCAGACCGAGCGCTGCTGGATCGCCGAACTGGATGGCACCGCGGTGGGCTCGGTGTTCGTGGTCCGGCACGACGCGCACAATGCCAAGCTGCGGCTGCTGCACGTCGATGCCAGTGCGCGCAGGCGGGGCATCGGGCAGCGGCTGGTGGAGGAGGCGATGAGTTTCGCGCGCGCGGTGGGCTACAAGCGCATGGTGCTGTGGACCAATGCCGCGCTCACCGACGCGCGCGGCCTGTACGAACGGGCCGGTTTCGAGTTGATAGCAGAGCAGAACGAACAGCTGTTCGGCCAGCCGCAGGTGTCCCAGCTGTGGGCGCGCCCGCTGGTCTGATGCGATCGGCCGCAGCGCATGCTGCCGGGACCCGCATGCTGCCGGCGCAGGACGTTCTCCAGCAGGTCGTTGAGTGGCACCTGCACCGCCGACGCAGGCCTATGGGGCGGCCCATGCCTCGATCTCGCCAGGCGCGAACGGTCCCAGCTTCGCCTTCACCATTCGCCCCTGCGCATCGAACAACACGCTGTAGGGCAGCAGGCCTTGCGCGTTGCCGAGCTGCACGCTGGCATCGCGCGGGCCCGGTGTCTCGATCACGATCGGGTAGTCCACCGGCACCTGCTGCAGGAAACCGCGCACGTCGTCCGTAGTGTCCAGCGCCAGACCCAGCACCTGCACACCGTTGTCGCCCTGGGCATCGGCGAAGCGCGCCAGTTCGGGCATCTCTTCCACGCAGGGCGCACACCAGCTGGCCCAGACGTTGATCAGCAGCGGCCGGCCGGCGAAGCGATCGCGCAGGACCAATGGCTGACCCGCCAGGTCCGGCAGTGTCAGCGCGGGCAACTGATCGCCCACCTGCAGCGTGGGCTTCATGGCCGTCGCCCTGGAAGCCGTCGCTGGCGCGGCAGGTGATGATGGGCCGGGTGCCAATCGATGCCCGGCCCACAGGCCGAGGCCGGCGGCCAGCACCGCTGTCCACAGCAGCGCTGGCCGTTGCCACTTCATCGTGCGGTGCGCAGCAGCGCTTCCTCGACCACCGCCTGGGTCAGCAGGGTCGGCAGCACGGTCGGCGGCGCGCCGGGGCCGTACACCACGTACAGCGGTACGCCCACCGCCTTGTGCTCTTCCAGGAACGTGGTGATCTGCGGGTCGACGTTGGTGTAGTCACCGCGCATGTACACCGCATTGGTGCGCTTGAGCAGTTCCTTGAACTCCGGCCGTGACAGCACCGCACGTTCGTTGGCCTTGCAGCTCACGCACCAGTCGGCGGTCATGTTGACGAACACCACGCGGTTGTCGGCGCGCAGGCGGTCCAGCAGCTGCGGCGAATACTCGACCACGTTGTCGCTGGCGGCCTGCGCGGCTCTCGCCGGCAGTGCCAGCTGGGTCACGCCCCAGGCCGGAACCAGCGCACCGATCGCCAGCAGCACGCCGAGCAGGGTCCCCGCACGCGAGCCGGTCCAGCGGTTGCGTTCAAACAGCCACAGGCCGAACGCGAACAGCAGCAGGCCGCCCAGCACCAGCGCCATGCCGTCCACGCCGCGCTGCTTGCCCAGCACCCACAGCAGCCACAGCGCAGTGGCGTACATCGGGAAGGCCAGCACGTGCTTGAGCGTTTCCATCCACGGGCCGGGCTTGGGCAGGCGGCGTGCCAGCGCTGGCACGAAGCCGATCAGCAGGAACGGCAGCGCCAGGCCCAGGCCGAGGAACAGGAACACGGTCATCGCCTTCAGCGGCGGGGCAATGAAGGCGTAGGCGATCGCACCGCCCATGAACGGGCCGACGCAGGCACTGCCGACCACGCAGGCCAGCGCACCGGTGAAGAAGTCACCGGCCGGGCCGCTGCGGCTGGCCAGCGACTGGCCAAGGTTGCCGATGCCGCCGCCGAGGGTGAACACGCCGGACAGGCTCAGGCCCACCGCGAACATGATGTAGGCCAGTGCCGCCACAACGCCCGGGTGCTGCAACTGGAAGCCGATGCCGACGGCGTTGCCGATCGCGCGCAGGCTGACCATCAATGCGCCGATCACGGCGAACGCGACCAGCACGCCCAACGTGTACCAGAGCGCGTGGCTGCGGGCGCGCTGCGGGCTTTCGCCGCTCTGCGCCAGGCTCAGCACCTTCAGCGACAGGATCGGCAGCACGCAGGGCATCAGGTTCAGCACCAGTCCACCGGCCAGCGCCAGCAGCAGCACCCAGACGAACGAACGGTCCGGGTTCGGGGTGGTCGCCGGCGGACGCGTGCGCAGCGCATTGTCACCACGCGCGTCGGTGGCGAACGCGTTGCCTGCGCCCTGGCCGCCCGTGGCGGCGGGAGTGGCGTTGCCGTCGTTGGGTACGGTCGGCAGCAGGCGCAGCGGTACGCCATTGGCGGATTCACGCGGCGTACCGGCAGCGCGCAGCGCATTGACGGCTTCCTCGCGCACTGGCGCCTGGCCGGTGCCGGCGTTGAGCTTGCCGGCCGGAATCGACAGCTTCACCCGACGGGTCATCGGCGGGTAGCAGATACCATCGGTCTGGCAGCCCTGGAAGGTCACCACCAGGGTGCTGTCGACCGCATCAGTGACGGTGCGGCGCAGCGGCAGCGGCACTTCCACCTGGTTGAAGTACACCGAGACATCGCCGAAGTGCTCGTCGCGATGCGACTGCGCGGCCGGCCAGCGCGGCTTGTCGGCGAGCACGCCGGCGCTGCCTTCCAGCTTCAGCGAAGTGCGGTCGCGGTACAGGTAGTAGCCGGGTGCCGGGCTGAAGCGCAGCAGCAGGGTGTTGCCGTCGCTGGCGATGGCATCGAAGCCGAACGCCTGTTCCGACGGCAGCGGCAGCGCCTGGCTGTTGTTGGCCGCGCCCGGCAGGCGCAGGCCACCGCTGTTGCCGGCACCGGCCAGCGGGTTGTTGAACGGACTGGCGGCACCGGTACGCGCGGCAGGCACCGCCGCCGCCGCGCCGGTACCCGGGAGGGTGACCTGCACCACGCGCTTCTGCGGCGGGTAGCAGACGCCGGCATCGGCGCAGCCCTGGTAGCGTACTTCCAGGCTGATGGTGCCGGCGGCGCCCGTCGGCGTGCCGGGCAGGGTGGCCTGCAGGCGCTCCCGATAGGTTTCGACCTCGCCGAAGAAGTCATCGTGGTGCCTGTCACCCTTGGGCATCTGCAGCGTGCCGGCATTGAATGCCGGATCCGCCTTGACGCTGGTGCGGTGGCGATACAGGTAGTAGCCCGGTGCGATCTTGAACTGCAGTTGCACCTGGCCCCGTTCGGGGGCCGTGGCGGTCAGCGCGAACGCCTGGTCCACCGGCAGCAGGTCCTTCTCATCCAGGGCCAAGGCCGGCAGCGAGAGCCACAACAGGGCGCACAAGGCGGCGCCACGCGCAAACAGAGTCTTCAATCAGTGTCCTCCCGGGTCTGTGCCCGGATCCAGTCCAGATACGCCGGCAGGCCGGCCCGGGTTTCGACCGCGATGCATTCCGGGAGTTCATACGGATGCAGTTCGACGATCCGGGCGATTGCGTCATCGACGCGGCTCGCGGTGGTCTTTACCAGCAGCTGCAGCTCGGCATCGGTGGTCACCTCGCCCTGCCAGCGGTAGGTGGACTGCGCGCCATCAAGGCGGGTCACGCACGCGGCCAGGCGCTCGCCGACCAGCGCGTGCGCGATGCGCTCGGCACTGGCCCGGTCCGGGCAGGTGGTCAACAGCAGCAGGACGGGATCGACGGTCGGCATGACCGCCGAGTATAGGGCCGCCGCCGGGTCAGGGCCCGGCGGCGGCAGTGGACCGCTGCGTTGCGCGGTCAGTTGGCCAGCTGGCAGGTGGCTGGCTTGGCCGAGGTGAACAGGGCCGGGGTCGCCCACTCGGGGTGGTCGATGAACGGGTTGCGATTGCCCTGGAAGCTGTAGACCACGTCATTGCGGGCACGCTCGGCATCATCCGGCGGATCGGACAGGTGCCAGTCGATCAGCGTCGACAGCAGGCCCATGTAGGCCGGCGAACTGCTGGTCTTGACGATCTTGCTGCGGTCGTCGGTCAGCTCCAGGTCCGGCTCGGACTGACCGGTGGCCGCATCCTTGCCACCCTCATAGCGGATCGCCATGTACATCACCGCACGCGCCATGTCGCCCTTGCGCTTGCCCCACACCTCGAAGGTGCCGGTGTTGCCGTCCGGCGTGCGCACCCAGTTGGAATTGCCCGGGTAGCCGCCGCTGCCGCCGCCCTGGCCGTTGTTGGCTTCGGTGGCACGCTCGCCGCAGCTGGCATCGCACTTGGCGAACGGCTTGTTGCCACGGTCGGCGTTCCACTGCGCGTCGGTCAGGTACAGCATGTGGGTGTCGGTGTACGGCGCGTAGGGCAGGCCCTTGTCACCGGTGGTGGTGGCAAAGCCCAGCGAGTTCGGCCAGGTGTGCTCGCGGTTGTAGGTCAGGCCGCTGCCGGTGCCCGCACGATCACTGACCTTGGCGTAGCTGCGGTTGCGGTAGGCATCGAGGATGCGGTTCGGATTGTTCGGATCCTCGTCGGCGATTTCCAGGATGGTCCAGGTGCTGGTGCCCGAGCCGCTGTATGGGTAGGCGGTATGGCCCTTGATGGTGGCGTGCAGCGAGCAGCGCAGCTGGCTGGGGCTGCTGGTGTTGACCCTGGAGTAGTAGCCGGCCGGCACGCCCGGGTTGCCTGGGTCCGGATTGCCGCCGGTGCTGGCCACGGTGAAGGCGATGCGGCTGTCGGCGGCCGGATGCGCGCCCTGCAGGTCGGTGATGCGCGCGGCGCGGATGTCGAAGCGGCAGGCTTCACCGGCCACCAGCGCGGTATTGGTGGACAGCTTCACGCTGCGGCCGCTGGCCGGGAAGGTCAGCGGCACGCTGCCGGAGGTGCCGCAGCTCAGGGCGAAGGCGCCACTGGCCAGGTTCACCGTCTCGCTGAACACCACTTCCAGGTCGGCGGCAGCGGGGAAGGTGCTGCTGCCCTGCGCCGGGGTGGTGGTGGACACTGACGGCGGCGTGTTGGGGCCTGGCGTGCCACCGCCGCTGAAGGTCTGGCCGTTGTTGCAGCTGCCGAACGTCTGCCCGGCCGATTCGGCCCAGGTGAAGTGGGCGTACTGGCTGCCGCTGCCGGTCAGCTGCAGTGACGTACCCGGCGCGGTGCTGTTGCTTTCGGCCACCGGGATGTTCTGGCTGGTCATGCCCGCGGCAGGGCCACCGGAGGCGGTGATGGCGCCCTCGTAGCTGAGGAACTGGACCACCTTGCCGCTGGCATCGACCAGGGCGATGCCGTCGTTCGGACCATTCTGGAGGCCGTTGGTCGGGTAGTTGACCACGGCGATGGTGGCGCTGCCGCAGCCGGCAGCGGTGCCGGCCGGGACCGGGTTGTTGGCGTAGACGGTGGCGGCCGACGGGTTGCTGCCGTTGTAGAGGTACAGGCGGTAGCCGGACAGGTCCTCACCGGCAGTGGCTACGACCTCGATCGCTTCGCCGACGTCACCGGCGGCGGTGCTGTCGTCGTAGTGCAGTTCATTGATGAAGACCTCGGCCTGGACCGGCGCGGCGGCCAGCGCCAGCAGGCAGGCGGCGGCAAGCGGGGACAGCAATCGCATCGACTACTCCTTGTGATTGGGAATGCCTGACCGAGCCTAAGGCCGATCCAGTGACACTTTGTCGTAAATGAACGTCAGATATCTGACAGTGCGACGCTTGTCACCGAAATTGATCTGGACCGACGCCCTGGCCGAGGCGCGCGGGCGAAAAAATTTTTTCATTCCGCCCTTGAAAGGGGGCGGCAGGGCTCCATCTCTGCCCTGCTCCCGACGTTGTCGGGTTTCTTCACGTGCGGTTCTGGCACTCGCCTGGGGTGAGTGCTAACATCGCCGGACTTTTTTAGACCAATCAATCACTTAAGAGGTCTCCTATGAGCATCAAGCCGCTGCACGACCGCGTTGTGGTCAAGCCGATCGAAGCCGACGAAATCTCCGCCGGTGGCATCGTCATCCCCGACTCGGCCAAGGAAAAGTCCACCAAGGGTGAGGTCGTGGCCGTCGGCCCGGGCAAGCCGCTGGACAACGGCAACGTGCGCGCGCCGTCGCTGAAGGTCGGCGACAAGGTCATCTACGGCCAGTACGCCGGCAGCTCGTACAAGAGCGAAGGCGTCGAATACAAGGTCCTGCGCGAAGACGACGTGCTCGCCGTCATCGGCTGAGCCCCGGCGCGACCTGTTTCAACCTGATCCCAAACTCCCAGCCGCCGGGCATCGTCCGGCGCTACCAATGAGGTAAATGCAATGGCTGCCAAGGATATTCGTTTCGGTGAAGACGCCCGTTCGCGCATGGTGCGCGGCGTCAATGTTCTCGCCAATGCCGTCAAGGCCACCCTGGGCCCGAAGGGCCGCAACGTCGTGCTGGAGAAGAGCTTCGGCGCCCCGACCATCACCAAGGACGGCGTCTCCGTCGCCAAGGAAATCGAACTGGCTGACAAGTTCGAGAACATGGGCGCGCAGATGGTGAAGGAAGTCGCGTCGCGCACCAACGACGATGCCGGCGACGGCACCACCACCGCCACCGTGCTGGCCCAGGCCCTGATCCGCGAAGGCGCCAAGGCCGTTGCCGCCGGCATGAATCCGATGGACCTCAAGCGCGGTATCGACAAGGCCGTTTCGGCTGCCGTCGCCGAGCTGAAGAACATCTCCAAGCCGACCGCCGACGACAAGGCGATTGCCCAGGTCGGTACCATCTCGGCCAACTCGGATGAGTCGATCGGCCAGATCATCGCTGACGCGATGAAGGAAGTCGGCAAGGAAGGCGTCATCACCGTTGAAGAAGGCTCGGGCCTGGACAACGAGCTGGACGTGGTCAAGGGCATGCAGTTCGACCGCGGCTACCTGTCGCCGTACTTCATCAACAACCAGCAGTCGCAGACCGCTGACCTGGATGATCCGTTCATCCTGCTGCACGACAAGAAGATCTCCAACGTCCGTGACCTGCTGCCGGTGCTGGAAGGCGTCGCCAAGGCCGGCAAGCCGCTGCTGATCGTCGCTGAAGAAGTCGAAGGCGAAGCGCTGGCGACCCTGGTGGTCAACACCATCCGTGGCATCGTCAAGGTCGTGGCCGTCAAGGCCCCGGGCTTCGGTGACCGTCGCAAGGCGATGCTGGAAGACATGGCCGTGCTGACCGGCGGCACCGTGATCTCCGAAGAAGTCGGGCTGTCGCTGGAAAAGGCCACCATCAAGGACCTGGGCCGCGCCAAGAAGGTGCAGGTCTCCAAGGAGAACACCACCATCATCGACGGCGTCGGCGACAAGGCCAACGTTGATGCACGCGTGGCGCAGATCAAGACCCAGATCCAGGACACCTCCTCGGATTACGATCGCGAGAAGCTGCAGGAACGCGTGGCCAAGCTGGCCGGCGGCGTTGCCGTGATCAAGGTCGGCGCCTCGACCGAAATCGAAATGAAGGAAAAGAAGGATCGCGTCGACGACGCCCTGCACGCCACCCGTGCAGCCGTTGAAGAAGGCGTGGTCCCGGGCGGCGGTGTTGCCCTGGTCCGCGCGATCACCGCGCTGGCCGGCCTGAAGGGTGCCAACGAAGACCAGAACCACGGCATCCAGATCGCCCTGCGTGCGATGGAAGCCCCGCTGCGCGAGATCGTGGCCAACGCCGGCGACGAGCCGTCGGTCATCATCAACAAGGTCAAGGAAGGCACCGGCAGCTTCGGCTACAACGCGGCCACCGGCGAGTTCGGCGACATGCTGCAGTTCGGCATCCTGGACCCGACCAAGGTGACCCGTTCGGCCCTGCAGAACGCGGCCTCGATCGCCGGCCTGATGATCACCACCGAAGCCATGGTTGCCGAAGCTCCGAAGAAGGACGAGCCGGCCATGGGCGGCGCTGGTGGCATGGGTGGCATGGGCGGCATGGGCGGCATGGACTTCTAAGTCCACGCCTCCGGCGGTCGTTGCCGGCCTCGGTCGGCACGCCTTCCCGATGTGATGTAAAGAAGAACCCCGCCGCAAGGCGGGGTTTTTCGTTGCCCGGTTGCCGTCGCCGCAGTGCATCGCTACGCTCGGTGACCATGCCTACTTCGTTCATCGTCGTTGACGACTTCCTTTCTCCCGCCGATGCGCAGGGGTTGCGCCAGGCGGCACTGGGCCTGGACTATCCCGTCCAGGAGGGCGCATTCCCCGGCCGCAATTCACAGCAGCGGCTGGAGTTGGAGGGACTGTCCGGTGCGGTCTCGCGACTGGTCAACGAACCGCTGCGGCCGGTCAACCCGCTGCAGTCGCACGGCAAGTTCCGCCTTACCCTCGCCGGCGACATCGGCCGCGCCAAGGTACACGCCGACCACTCGCACTGGTCGGGCATTCTCTACCTGAGTGCACCGGAGCACTGCGAGGGCGGCACCGAGTTCTTCCGCCATCGCCGCACCGGCACCGAGCGCATGGCCCTGGACGCGGCGGAGCTGGCCGCATTGGGCTACGCCAACGGCGGCGACATGCATCGCGACATCATCGAGCGCGACAGCAACGACGACAGCCAGTGGGAAATGACCATGCGCATTCCGATGCGCTTCAACCGGCTGGTGCTGCTGCGGCCCTGGTTCTGGCACACCGCCGGGCCAGCGTTCGGTGATCGACCGGAGAATGGCCGGCTGGTGTACCTGATGTTCTTCGAGCAGGCGCGTTGAAGAGTGCCATCCACGCTTGGCGTGGATGCTCCTCTCCCAGCCGCGTTCGCCATGCAGGCGTCATCGCACCCTCATTCGACGAATGCCTTCGCCGCGCCATACTCCCACTGCCACGGCACGCCGGTATCGCCCAGTACGAATGCCACCAGTGCCGGGAACGCAGCTTCCGCCCGTACATCGTTGCCCAGAATCACCACGCAGCGTTTGTGCCGTTCGATGCACACCAGCGTGTTGCCGACCGCATCGTCGTGGCCGCCCTTGTAGAAGCCTGCGCCCTGCGGGCCGCGGAACGTCACCACGCCCAGGCCCGCGGCCAGATCCTTGCGTTGCTGCGCCACGGGCAGCTCCGGCTGCAGCGTGGGGAACTGGCTGGCGGTGGTGATCGGCAGCTGCGGCCGCACCAGTTCCCTGCGCATTGCAGGCGACAGCCCATCGCCGCGGACATAGCCGGCGGCGAAGCGCGCCATGTCGGCGATGGTGGTATCCATCGAACCGGCCGCACGCACGCGGCTGCGTTCATCGTGCGGCTCGGCCGTGCCTTCCGCTGTCCAGCCATCGGCCAGGTTGGCGGCGAAATCCTCACGCCACATCATGCTGGTGCGGACCATGCCGAAGCGGTCGAATACCTGCCGCTGCATCAATGCACCCACGTCCTGGCCCAGCCGTCCACGCTCGATCACGAACTGCAACAGGATCAGCCCTTCGCCGGAATACCCATAACGACTGCCCGGATCGAAGTGGAACTTCAGGCGGCCATCCGGTTCGAGAAAGCCGAAGTTGGCGAAGCCACTGGAATGGTTGAGCAGCAGGCGCGGGGTGAGCTGGCGCCAGCGCGCATCATCGGCCAGTACGCTGTAGTCGGCGTACTTCTTCGGCTCCGGCGGGTAGTCCGGCAGCGGCTTGTCCAGCGCCGTGGCGATGCTGGCGTCCAGCTCGATCCGTGCGTCCTGGGCAAGCTGTGCGACCAGGTGGCCGAACGCCATCTTGGTCAGCGAGGCGGCGTACATCACGGTATCGGTGCGCAGCGGCTCGCCTGCGGCGTTGCGTTCGCCGTAGGCGGCCACGTGTACCACCTTGCCGCCATCGATCACCGCCAGCGCCATCCCGCGCGCATGCGCCGCCTGCATCAGCCGCTGTGCTTCGGCATCGATGCGCGCGGGCGAGGGTAGCGGCGGCGCGGCCAGCACGGCCGGCGGGAGCAGCGTCAGCAACAGCAGGACAGCACGGCGCATGCGTGGAACTCCTGGCGGGACGTGGCGCGATGCTACGCCTGCCAGCTCCCGCCGTCATGCGCCGGACGTCAGCCGGGTCGGCGCAGGCAGATCCGCGCGGCACCCGCACCGATGTCCACCTGGCCACCGCGCATCGCGTCGGCACCGAGGATCAAGGCCGGTCGCGCCTCCAGGCCGATCGCCCTGAACACCGGCAGTTCGCTGATCCGGACCTCCATCGGCGGGTGCTGCCAGTTGCCGCCGGTCATGCCGGGCAGGGTGTACAGCCAGGTTGCCTGTGCACCGCCACCCAGCCCCTCGGTGCCCTCTTCACGTGCACGCACCCGAGCATCGCTGCCGTCGGTGCGCAGGCCCAGTGCGCGGGCTGCTTCGGCGTTGAGGACGGTCTGCGCGGCACCGGTGTCGACCACGGCGATGGCGTCCACGCCGGGCGTACCCAAGGCAAGCGTGATGAAGCCGAACTGGCGCAGGCCGTCATCGCGGCCGGGCAGCGCATTGGGTTGGCAACCCGGTCCTTCCAGGTCCAAGCCGCCGGGTGTCCACAGCGCCAGTTGATTGCGGCCGAAGTCCCAACGGGTGTCCCAGCGCCCGGTCAGGTCGTTGCCGATCAAGCCGTCAATGGCCGGATCATCGCCCTTCGCCAGCGATGACAGGTCGACCTGCATGCCGCTGGCCTTCAATTGCCAACTGCCCAGCTGCCACGCTGTGCTGCGCATGCGCTGCAACCGCGCCGCCTTCGCGCTCGCGCCCTGGGCCTGCGACATTGCCGCTTCCGCATCCTGCAAACCATAGCGCCGCACTACGCGTGCATCGACCAGGGTTGCCCCGGCGGCACTGTCGACCACGAAGCGCAGCGGCTCTGAACGCCCGTCCAGCGAGACGGCCACTGCCGGATGACCGCCCTGCATCCACATCGGCAGGACGTGCTCGGCGGCATCGGAGGCGAGCGCCGGCAAGGGGATGGCGAACAGGGGCAGCAGGAACAGGCGCAAGGGGAGACTCCGCAGTGATCGTGGGCGACCATTGGCGCGCAGCGGCGTATCACCGCGATATCGGCGTTGATACCGTCCTGATACACAGGTGCGGGATACTGGGCGAATGAACACTCCCATCCGCGTCATCGTCGTCGATGACGATGCCAGCATTCGTGACGCCATCGCCGACCACCTGCTGCTGCACGGCTACCAGGTGCGTGTGGCGGCGGATGCAACAGCGCTGGACGTGTTGCTGCAGGTTGAACGTCCTGACCTGATCATCCTCGACTGGATGATGCCCGGTGAGGATGGCCTGTCGGTATGCCGCCGGCTGCAGGCGCGGGCGATCCCGATCCTGATGCTGTCGGCGATGGGGGCCGCGCCGGATCGCGTGATCGGCCTGGAGATGGGCGCGGACGACTACCTGGCCAAGCCGTTTGACCCGCGCGAGCTGTTGGCGCGGGTACGCGCGCTGCTGCGCAGGCAGGACAAACTGCGCGCACAGGTGGCCAGCGAGCTGCGGTTTGATGGCTGGCGATTGCTGCCTGACCAGCGTCGCCTGTTCGCGCCGGATGGCGCCGAACTGGTGCTGAGTCGCGGTGAATTCTCCCTGCTGCTGGCACTGGCTGAACGTCCCGGGCGGGTGCTGGCGCGCGAACAGCTGCTGCAGTTGAGTCGCGGAGAAGCCAGTGACAGCGTGGACCGTGCCGTCGACCTTGCGATCAGCCGCCTGCGCCGCAAGCTCGGGCAGGCCGCGTCCGGCGCTGAAGCCCTTGTGCAGACACTGCGTGGCGAAGGGTACCGCTTCAACGCGGAGGTAGGGGTGTTGTGAGCAGCCGGTGGTCAACCACCCGCTGGATCGCGATGCTGGCCTTGGCCAGCCTGCTGCTGGCAACCCTGGTCAGCGTGGGGGTAGTGGGGTGGATGCCCCGGCCCGCGCCGCCACCGATGCGGCTGGACCATGCGATGCAGGTGCTGCGTGGGGAACAGGCGCCGGCGCCACTGGGATTGCATATGTCGACGCAGGACGCGCCACCCCGGGGCAGCGCCAGTGACTGGCTCACCCAGTTGGCGGCGCTGCAGATGGACCTGCCGGCCAGGAATGTACGCCTGGTGTGGACGGGGCAGGGCAGGGCGCCCGATGTGCAGGTCATCGAGGGTGGCGCGGTACTGGACGCCTCCGCTCGTGCTGGCGTGCTGAAATCGCAGGCCGCGTTGCTGACCGCCATGCAGTGGCCGCCGTTCGAACTGGGGATGCGGCAAGCCGATGGCCGATGGCGGGTGGTCGGCAGCGACCACAGTGACCTGGCGGCCTGGCGCCGCCAGGTGATGCTCGCCCTGCTGGGCGGTGCGATCCTGCTGGCCCCTCTGGCGGCGTGGGCGGCGATCCGGTTGGGGCGCCCGCTGCGACGCCTGGCTGAAGCCAGCGCACGGGTCGACCTGCAGGCCGAAACGCCATTGCCTGATGACGGTCCACGCGAAGTGCAGGTACTGGCCACAGCGATCAGCACCGGTCGCGAACGTCTGCGCGCCCAGGCACGGGACATGACGCATATGCTGGCGGCCGTGGCGCATGACCTGCGCACGCCCTTGACCGGCCTGCGCCTGCGCGCGGAGTTCGCTCCCGCGCCACAGGCCGCCAGGATGGTGGCAGACATCGAGCGCATGGATACGATGATCGAGCAGGTGCTCGACTACGCACGCGGTGAGCTGCAGCCGTTGCAGATGCAGATGCTGGATCTTTCAGCGCTGCTGGAGGACTGCGTGCAGGCGGCGCTGCTGCGCGGGGTCGACATTTCCCTTCAGGGCCCGGATACGTTGCCGTGGCATGGCGATGCGCTGCTGCTCCGGCGCGCGGTCGACAATCTCATCGACAACGCCGAGCGCTACGCGGGCGCCGTGGAGCTGTGGGTCGCCATGGCGGGGGATGGAGTGCAGCTGGACGTGATGGACCGCGGCCCTGGCATCGCCGAGATCGATCGCGCACGCCTGCTGCAACCGTTCCAGCGCAGCGAGGGCTCGCGTAGCCGCGCCACCGGGGGCGCCGGACTTGGACTGGCCGTGGCTGCCAACGTGGCGAAGCGCCACGCGGGCGAACTTCAGCTGCTGCACCGCGAGGGCGGGGGGCTGATCGCGCGGCTGCTGCTGGGACGCACTTCCTGAGTCAACTCAGATTTGCTTCCAAGGGCCACTCCTCCATATGATTAGGTGCCTAATCAGACGGTGAGGAAAGGATGATCGAAGCCAAGCATCAGGCGTTGCTGGAGGAAGCGCAGCGGCGCGGCCACGCCAACATCGCGCAGCTGCGCCTGTGCTTCCAGCTGCTCTCGTTGTCCTCGTCGATCGATCGCGACTGCGCTGCGCGGTTGGCACCGCACGGGCTCAGCGAGGGTCGCTTCATCGTGCTGTTCCTGCTGCACGGGGCCGGCGGCGCACTGGCGCCGCACGCGCTGGCCGAGCGCGCTGGCGTGACCCGGGCCACCATCAGCGGCCTGCTCGATGGCCTGCAGCGCGAAGGCCTGCTGCAGCGTCGCAGCGATGACGAGGATGGCCGTCGTCTGCAGATCGTGTTGACCGCACCGGGCAAGCGTTTGGCCGAGTCGCTGTTCGAGCAGCACACTCAATGGATCAGCGGCCTGTTCAACGGCCTGGATGCTGATGAACGGCAGCAGCTGTCACAACTGCTGCACAAGGTCTGGCAGCACACGGACACCGGGCGGGAAGCCGCCGCATGAGCACGCCCATTCCCGCGGAACGGCTGCGTGCACTCAACAGCGGTAGTACCGCTGCCACGCATCTGGCCGAATGCCTGGCAGTGGATTTCGCCGCGCTGTTGCAGGGAGTGGCACCTGTGCTCGAGCCGGAAGCGCTGCAACGTATGCGCGACGCCTCCGGCAAGGGCATCACCCAGCGCATGGCGCTGGCGGCGCGGTTGCTGCACGAAGCCGGGCAGGGTGATCCCGCGCACTGGCAGGCACACGCATCAGACACCGTGCGTGGCTGGGCCTGCTACCTGATCGGCAGCGATGCCGGCGCGACGCTGCCGGCCAAGCTGCGGGCGATGCGTCCGCTGGCTGACGACCCGCACTTCGGCGTGCGCGAATGGGCATGGCTGGCGCTGCGCAGCGACATCGTTGCCGCACCGTTGCAGGCGCTTGAGTACCTGCAGGTGTGGACGCAGGAAGCATCGCCTTACCTGCGCCGCTTCGCCTGCGAAGCGCTGCGCCCACGAGGCGTGTGGTCCACGCATATCGCGCTGTTCAAGCAGCATCCAGAACTCGCGTTGCCGATGCTGGAAGCAATGGCCAACGACCCGGAGCGCTACGTGCAGGACTCGGTCGGGAACTGGCTCAACGATGCCGGCAAGACTCAGCCGCAGTGGCTGCATGAGCTGTGCACGCGGTGGCAACAGCAGCACCCTGGCGATGCCAATGCCTACATCCGCAAACGCGCCATGCGCTCGTTGCGGTAGTGCCGGCCGCTGGCCGGCAACCTCATCAACCTCAAGGAAGGCCTTCCATGTCCTACACCCTCATCGAGCTCTACACCGCTCTGGCCGCCTTGTAACAGCGCCTCCGGAGGCGCATGGCACATGCGTCTGTCACCCGGACGCGGTAAACAGGACATTGCCCATGTCCATCCGCAGGGAAGTTGATCATGCAGAGCACGCTCCAGGTAACGCTGTACGGCCCGCAGGGCGATACGCCGGCACTGCAGCTGCCGCAGATGGAAGGGCCCTCGGTGGCCATCCCGGAAGCGGTACTGCGCCGGCTGGTGTCCGATCTCTACACCACCCGTTCCCTGCTCAATCCCGAGCAGCTGGACGAGGCCCGGCAGGAGCTGGACCGCGTGCTGGAGCGCTGGGCCGACATCCACGAAGGCCTGCTGCTGGACGTGGAAGTGCATGGCAGATGAGCGACCTTGCACGGCGGCCACCGCGTGGGCTGCGCGGTCAGGCGCATCACTGAACCGCGCCCCCAGTTGCGGATGAAACATTTTGCACTGCGCAAAAGCTGTGCTATCAATAGATCCCATGAACGCAGCCGCTACCCGCTTTTACTGGTATTACTTTCCGAAGCCACTGGCGGAGGAAGGACTGCGCTCACCCTGAAGAAAGCTTCAGACGCATTCCCGAAAGCCGCCAGCGAACCTGGCGGCTTTTTTCATGCCGCCACGCTGGGGACCCCCAACGTTCCGGAGATCTCCTGCAATGCCCCCGCACACCGACGACCTGCGTATCCGCACCATCGAACCGCTGACACCGCCTGCCCAGCTGCTGGCGATGCTGCCCTGTGACGATGAAGCCTCCGACACCGTCAGCGCCTCGCGCGCGGCCCTGCACCAGATCCTGCACGGCCGTGACGACCGCCTGGCGGTGGTGGTGGGCCCGTGCTCGATCCACGACCCGAAGGCCGCCATCGAGTACGCCCAGCGCCTGAAGCCGCTGCGCGACGCGCTGGCTGGCGAGCTGGAAATCGTCATGCGCGTGTACTTCGAGAAGCCGCGCACCACGGTGGGCTGGAAGGGCCTGATCAACGACCCGGACCTGGACGGCAGCTTCAGGATCGACAAGGGCCTGCGCATCGCCCGTGGCCTCCTGCGCGACATCAACAAGCTCGGCCTGCCGGCCGGTGTTGAATTCCTCGATGTGATCTCGCCGCAGTACATCGCCGACCTGGTGGCATGGGGCGCGATCGGCGCACGCACCACCGAAAGCCAGGTGCATCGCGAGCTGGCTTCGGGGCTGTCGTGCCCCGTCGGCTTCAAGAACGGCACCGATGGCAACGTGAAGATCGCCGCCGACGCGGTGGGTGCGGCATCCAACCCGCATCATTTCCTGTCGGTCACCAAGCAGGGTGGCACTGCCATCGTGTCGACCACCGGCAACCCGGATTGCCATGTGATCCTGCGCGGTGGCAAGCAACCGAACTACGACGCTGGCAGCGTGGCTGAGGCCTGCCAGGTGCTGGCCAAGGCCAAGCTGCCGGCGCGCCTGATGATCGATGCCAGCCATGCCAACAGCCTGAAGAACCCGGAGAACCAGCCGAAGGTGATCGACGACATCGCCGCTCAGATGGAAGACGGCGAACAGCGCATCGTGGGCGTGATGATCGAGAGCCATCTGGTCGGGGGCCGCCAGGAACTGGTGGAAGGCCAGCCGCTGGTCTACGGGCAGAGCATCACCGATGGCTGTATCGACTGGGACACCACCGTGACGGTGCTGGAGCGACTGGCTGCGGCCGTGCGTGCCCGTCGTGAAGTGAAGGTGTCCGAAGCAGCGTGAATGAAGCCGCCTGATGGCGGCACGTGTGTGGATGGCGGCCAGCGCCTGCGGGGGTGCGGCCGCGATCAGGGCCGGCCGGAGTTGGAGACCGGCCCATCTGCACCGGCGATGCGCCTGGCGCTGCGCATGAGCGACAGCGCCAGGTACATCGCCGGGGTGGTGCAGGGCGCGAAGGGTAGCGCCGGGCCATGCCCGGCGAACACGCTATCGTTCAATGCACTTCGTCGTGGTACACGAACTTCGGCATTTCCCAGCGGTAGTGGATCGCCAGCAGGCGCAGCGCGAAGCCGCCGCCGAGGCAGCACAGGATCGCGGTGGCGTCGGCCACGCCCCAGTGCAGCAGCAACAGATACGCCGCGCCGGTCAGCAGCGCGATGATCGCGTACAGCTCCTTCTGGAAGATCAGCGGCACCTCGTTGCAGAGGATGTCGCGCAGCACGCCGCCGAACGCGCCTGTCAGCATGCCGGCGATCAGCACGATCGGCATCGCATGGCCGGCCTCGCGCGCAATCGAGCAGCCGATCAGGGTGAAGGCGATCAGGCCCAGGCCATCGAGCACCAGGAAGGTGCGGCGGAAGTGGTGCATCCAGCGTGCCACCCAGGTGGCGATCAGCGCCGCGCATACGGTGAACCCCAGGTATTCGGGATGCTTCACCCAGCCCAGCGGATAGTGGCCGAGCAGGATGTCGCGCAGTGATCCACCACCGAGGGCAGTGACACAGGCGATCATGACCACTCCGAACAGGTCCATGCGGCGGCGGCCGGCAGACAGTGCACCGGTCATGGCTTCGGCGGAAATGGCAATCAGGTAGATGATGGACAGCAGCATGGAACAGGCTCCGGGCGCGGTGGGGCCGGCCATGCGCGACTACCGCCACTGCCTGCGCAATGACGGGATGACGATGACCGGTGCCGCTCCCGCTGTCCTTTTGCCTGAGAGTTCAGCGGCGTTGGCCGCGTGCCCCTTCGGCGGATCGTCCCGGGCGTGCCCGGTGACCTCTCTCCAGCTCGGCGAGTCGAATGCATGGTTGGTGGGATTCCAGCCCACCGGCCTGAGCGATCATGGGAGCCTGCGCCTTCGGCGGGCGCCAGCGCGGCGCCACTCTCCTGCATTCGGGCGCCAGTATATCCGCTGCAGTGCAGCACGGCATAATCCAGGCATGGCCCCGTCCCTCCGCCCGTGGTTCCTGTACTTGCTCGAATGCCGCGATGGCAGCTATTACGCCGGCATCAGCACCGACGTGGACGCGCGTTTCGCCGCCCACCAGGCCGGCAAGGGCGCGCGCTACACCCGGGCCCGGCCACCGCTGCGCGTGCTGGCCGTGCGCGAATACCCGGACCGGGCCGCCGCCTCGCGGGCCGAGTGGCAACTGAAGCAGCAGCCCCGCGAACGCAAGCTGGCCTGGCTGCAGGCGTTGGATCCTGCGCTTCTGTAGAGCCGAGCCCACGCTCGGCTGCTGGACTCGGCGACAAGCATCAGCCGAGCATGGGCTCGGCTCTACAACATCGCCGGTAGATCCACGCCATGCGTGGATGGGGTGCACCCGGCCATGCCATGATCGCCCAGCCCTCAGCGCTGGAGACCCGGATGTCCACCGTTGCCCTGTTGTTCGCGCTTTCTGCAGCAGCCAGCCCCACTGCCGACGCCACCACGATCGCGGCCATCGAAGCCACCTGCCACGACTACGTCGATGGCCAGCTGGAGGCCGACCCGCAGCGGGTCGCCCGTTCCCTGCATCCGGACCTGGCCAAGCGCGCTGTGCTCGGCGATACACCCGACGAACGGCTGGGCCTGCGCCGGATGTCGAAGGAAGAGCTGGTCTCGCTGACGAAGCAGGGCGCGTTGAAGACCCCGAAGGATCAATGGGATCGTCGCTGCACGGTGCTGGACGTGACCGGCAACGCGGCCTCGGTGCGGCTGGAGACCCCGTGGTTCGTCGATTACTTCCACATGGGGCGCTTCGACCAGCGCTGGGTCATCGTCAACGCGTTGTGGTACCCGAAACCGAAGGCGCCGTAGAGCCGAGGCCATGCTCGGCTTCTGCAATCCGCGCGAAGTGCAGCCGAGCATGGCTCGGCGCTACAGGAGCATGCGTGCGCTCCTACCGCCTCGGCCGCCGGTCATCCTGGTCATCACCGAAGATGATGCGCGCACTGCGCTGGTAGCTCCAGTACGCCACCGCCCAGTTCAGCAGCACCACGATGCGGTTGCGGAAGCCGATCAGGAAGAACACGTGCGCGGCCAGCCAGAACCACCACGCCAGCACGCCCGACAGCTGCAGTCGGCCCAGGTGCACGATGGCGGCCATGCGGCCGATGGTGGCCAGGTTGCCGTAGTCGGCGTACTTGAACGGACCGGGCTCGGGCTTGCCGTGCAGCCGTGCGCGGATCACCTCGGCCACGTACTTGCCCATCTGCTTGGCGGCCGGTGCCACACCGGGAACCGGCTTGCCGTCGGCCTGGCTCAATGCGGCCAGGTCGCCGGCCACGAACAGCTCCGGGTGATCGGGCAGGGTCAGGTCCGGTTGCACCGGCACGCGTCCGGCGCGGTCCAGTGGCACGTCCAGCGTGCGCGCCAGCGGTGAAGCGGCCACGCCGGCGGCCCAGACCACGGTGCGCGCCGGTATGAACTGTTCGCCGAGCTTGAAGCCCTGGCTGTCGATGTCGCTCACCGGGGTTCCGGTCAGCACTTCCACGCCCAGTTTTTCAAGTTGGCGGCGCGCCTTCAGCGAAAGCACATCCGGGAACGAGGACAGCACGCGCGGCCCAGCCTCGACCAGCCGCACCC
The DNA here is from genome assembly GCF_001580555.1 of Stenotrophomonas sp. DDT-1. Classification (NCBI taxonomy): domain Bacteria; kingdom Pseudomonadati; phylum Pseudomonadota; class Gammaproteobacteria; order Lysobacterales; family Lysobacteraceae; genus Stenotrophomonas; species Stenotrophomonas sp. DDT-1. Next base: position 59,252 of record NZ_LEKR01000003.1, on the reverse strand, counting down.
TGGCGCTGGCCGGGTCGATGTGGCGGAATTCGTTGCGCAGCGTGTGGCGCGCGATCTCGGCCAGGGTGCCGGCCAGTTCGACGCCGGTGGGACCACCACCGACGATGGCGAAACTCAGCCACGCCGCCTTCTTCGCCGGGTCCGGTTCGGCCTCGGCACGCTCGAACGCCAGCAGCAGCTTGCGGCGTAGTGCGATGGCATCGTCCAGCGTCTTCAGCCCGGGCGCATCGTCGGCCCACTGATCGTTGCCGAAGTAGGCGTGGGTGGCGCCGGTGGCCAGCAGCAGGCTGTCGTAGTCCAGCGTGCTGCCATCGGCCATGCGGATCTGCCGCGCCTGCTTGTCGATGGCCACCACTTCGCCGAGGCGGACTTCCACATTGCGCTGGTGGCCGAGGATGTGGCGCAGCGGTGCGGCGATATCCGGCGCGGACAGGCCGGCGGTGGCCACCTGGTACAGCAGCGGCTGGAACAGGTGATGGTTGCGGCGATCGACCAGGGTGATGCGTATGCGCTCGCGGGCCAGGGCACGGGTGGCCCAGAGACCGGCAAAACCGCCGCCGACAACGACCAGGTGGGGAACGCGTTCGCGACTCATCGACTCACTCCAGTGGGGGCATCGGGGGAAGCGCCTGGCATCTTCGCACGGCGGCCACCTGTCACGTCAGCGCCTGCCCGGATCGGCGATACTCGGGTTCAGGCAACGGCCCGTGAGGAGCCCATGAGCGAACCGGAAAAGCGCATCGCCCTGTTGATCGACGCCGACAATGCGCCGGCCTCGAAGATCGACGAGGTCCTGGCGGAAGTCGCCCGCTACGGCGTGGCCAACGTGCGCCGTGCCTACGGCAACTGGAAGAGCCCGCGACTGAAGGGGTGGGAAGCGGTGCTGCATGAGTATGCGATCCGCCCGATCCAGCAGTTCGCCTACAGCAAGGGCAAGAACGCTTCGGACATGGCGATGGTGATCGATGCCATGGACCTGCTGTACGCGCGCAACCTTGATGGCTTCGCCATCGTCTCCAGCGATGCGGACTTCACCCCGATGGTGATGCGCCTGCTGACCGATGGCGTGAAGGTATATGGCTTCGGCGAGAAGAAGACGCCCGAGCCATTCGTCAATGCGTGCTCGAAGTTCACCTACCTGGAGGCACTGGGCCAGACCCATGCCAGCGTGCCGGATGCCGAACAGGCGTCCAGCGAGCAGGCCTCGAACGAGCCGGTGGCCAACGACGATGCGCGTCCGCGCAAGAGCGGTGCGGAAATGCGCAGTGACACCCGGCTGGTGAAGATGCTGCGCCGTGCGGTGTCCGCGGCCGAGGGTGAGGATGGCTGGTCGCACCTCGGCCCGGTCGGCAGCCAGATCGGCAATCAGGCCTCGTTCGATCCGCGCAACTATGGCTACGGCAAGCTCAGCGACCTGCTGGCGGCGATCGGCCTGTTCGAACTGAAGAAGGATGGCAAGTCGTCCTACGTGCGCGCGCTGCCAAAAAAGAACCGGTAGTGCCGGCCGCTGGCCGGCAGCGCGCAGGCGCCCGATCCCGCATCCGGCACGCACACACCCGTAACGATCAGGCGTATCGTTGCCGCTCGCATTGCCAGCAAAGGAAACCCGCATGTTGAAGATCTGGGGCCGCCGCAATTCCAGCAACGTCCGCAAGGTGCTGTGGTGTGCCGAGGAAATCGGCCTGCCGTACGAATCCATCGAGGTCGGCGGCAGCCACGGCGGCACGCAGACGCCGGAGTACCAGGCGATGAATCCCAACGGCCTGGTGCCGGTGATCGAAGACCACGGCCTGCCGCTGTGGGAATCGAACGCCATCGTGCGCTACCTGAGCGCGCGCTATGCGCTGGGCACGCTGTACGCCGCAGACCCGATGGAGCGCGCCCAGGCCGAGAAGTGGATGGACTGGAGCACTTCGCGGATGGCGCCGCTGTACAGCGACCTGGTCTGGGGCATCATGCGCACCGCGCCGGCCGACCGCGATGAAGCGCGGATCAATGCCGCCATCGTGCGCGCCGGTGACTACCTGGCGATGGCCGACGCCACCCTGGCCAGGCAGCCGTGGCTGTCGGGCGAGACGTTCGCGATGGGCGACATCCCGCTGGGCTCGCTGGTCTATGCCTGGTTCGAACTGCCGATCCAGCGACCGGAGCTTCCGCACCTGGCGGATTGGTATGCGCGCCTGCGCGAGCGGCCGGCCTACCAGCGCGGCGTGATGTCGCCGCTGACGTAAGCACTGCCCGGTACTGAAACGCAGCCGAGCACGGCTCGGCTCTACGGTAGTGCCGAGCCATGCTCGGCAGTGCTCTACGGGATCAATACAGGTCCGTTGGATCCACATCCAGCGACCAGCGCACCTTGCGTGCTTCCGGCAGCGCATAAAGCTGCGGCACCAGCTGCGCGAGCACGCCATGCAAGGGTGGCCGCTGCGGCGCCGACAGCAGCAGCTGTGTGCGCTGGTAGCCCGCGCGCCGCGGCATCGGCGCCGGCATCGGGCCGTACGCCTCCACCACGTTCTGCTCGCCCAGCAACTGCCGCGCAGCCAGCAGGAACGCATTGGCATGCTCCACCTGCTGCGCTTCAGCACGCATCAACGCCAGGTGCGCGAATGGCGGGAATCCTGCGGCTTGCCGCTGGTTCAACTCGGCCTGCGCGAACGGGTGGTAGCCACCGCTCACCAGGGTTTCCAGCAGCGGGTGACCCGGGTGATGGGTCTGCAGCCAGACCTCGCCGGGGTCACGTGCGCGCCCGGCGCGACCGGCCACCTGGATCAGCTGTTGCGCGAGTTTCTCACTGGCGCGGAAGTCAGCGGAGAACAGGCCTTCGTCGATGCCCACCACCACCACCAGGGTCAGCTTCGGCAGGTCATGGCCCTTGGCCAGGATCTGCGTGCCGACCAGGATGCCGGGCTGGTCGCCCAGTTTCGCCAGCTGCTGTTCCAGCGCATCGCGGCGTGAGGTGGTGCCACGGTCGATGCGTACCACCGGGAAATCGGTGAAGGCGGCGGTGAGGTGTTCTTCCAGGCGTTCGGTGCCGATGCCCTGCGGCTGCAGCGCCAGGCTGCCGCAGGCCGGGCATGCCAACGGCGCCGGTTGGCGCGCGCCACAGTGGTGGCACTGCAGGCGTCGGCCGCCGCCATGCACGGTCATCGGCGCATCGCAGCGCTGGCACGGCGCGGTCCAGCCGCAGTCGTGGCACAGCAGCACCGGTGCGTAGCCGCGGCGGTTCTTGAACACGAGCACCTGCTGGCCACGCTGCAGGTGTTCGCCGATGCCGGCCAGCACATCGGCCGAGAGGCCATCGTGCAGCGGCCGCTTGCGTACATCGAGGATGCGCACGCGCGGTGGCCGTGCATCGCCGGCGCGCTGCTTCAGGCGCAGGTGCGTGTAGCGCCCTGCGTAGGCGTTGTGCAGCGTTTCCAGCGAAGGGGTGGCGCTGCCGAGCAGTACCGGAATGCCCAGTGCCTTGGCCCGGACCAGGGCAAAATCGCGCGCGTGGTAACGGATGCCGTCCTGTTGCTTGTAGCTGCCGTCGTGTTCCTCGTCGACGATCAGCAGGCCGGCCTGCGGCAATGGCGTGAACACCGCCGAGCGGGTGCCGACGATGACCCGTGCTTCGCCACGTGAGGCGGCCGCCCAGACGCGCGCGCGCTCGTTGTCGTTCAACCCCGAATGCAAGGCGTGCACGGCGATGCCGAGGCGGCCGCGGAAACGTGCCAGGGTCTGCGGGGTCAGGCCGATTTCCGGCACCAGCACCAGCGCCTGCCTGCCCTGCGCCAGGCAATGGATGATCGCCTGCAGGTAGACCTCGGTCTTGCCGCTGCCGGTCACGCCGTCCAGCAGGAACGGCTGGAAGCCGTCGGCAGCGTTGATCGCAGCCACCGCCCCGGCCTGGTCCGGGTTGAGCGTGGGGCCGGGCAGCGGCTGCGCATGCTGCGGTGCCACCGTCATCGCCACGCGCTCGGCCAGCGCGCGCTTGGCCAGGCTGCGTGCAGCGGCGCGCCAGTCGGCCATGCGTTCGCCGAGCACGTCCTCATCCACGATCGCTCCGGCCAGCAGCTCGGCCAGCTGCCGCGGACGGCTGCCGGCGCGCAGCTTTTCGCGCTGGGCGTGGCCTTCGGTGGTCAGCTGCCAACCCCAGTGGTGGGTGTCGGGCAGGGCCTCGCCATGGCGCAGCGGTCCGGGCAGGGCGGTGCTCAGCACCTCACCCAGTGGCGCATGGGTGTAGCGCGCCAGCCACTGCAGGCTCTGCCAGAGTTCGCCCTGCAGCAGCGGCTGCCGGTCGCACCAGGCCAGCGCCTGGCGCAGTCCCTGGCCGTCGTCGGTCTGGCCGTGGCCTGCCACCACGCCGACCAGCTCGCGGTTGCCGAACGGCACCTTCAGGCGGCAGCCGACCGCGGCCGTGGGGCCATCGCCCTCCGGCGACAGGTAGTCGAACAGGCGGGGCAGGGGGACGGGCAGGGCGACCTGCAGGGTCGGAATGGGCGAAAGCATCGGGCCAGTGTAACGGGCCATGCGCGCGCGAATGGCAGGGGGCAGAGGTGCCCGGGCACGACCGTTGAATCATAAATGTCACCTAAATATCGGTGTCCATTGGAGATTCAGTCTTATCCACATGTTCTGTGGATAACGTTGTGCGTTACCGGTCGACGGCAACCCAGGAGGCCGATGGCGACGAGCTCACGCTTGGGTTGGTCAAAAAATCGCCACACTTAAAAGGCATTCAAAATCAACAGCTTGAGTGTGAAACATTGCTGAAACAGAGTGAATTCAGCTGCATGCCGCAATTTCCCGCGCGGGGAGCGTGGTGCTGTGCACAACCTGCAGCACGAAGTGCCTGTGGGCGCAAGTCCTACGGGGGCCGATGGGCTGCCGCTATCATGCCGGCAGACCTTTGGAGTGACCGATGACGGCTGTGCCCGCCCCTGTTTCCTCGACCGCGGCCGGCGCGCTGTCGGCGTTCCTGCGTGGCGTCGAACGCCGCGCCTTGGTGGTGGCTGAACTGCAGTGCGGCGATGCCGCCCGTGCCGAGCAGACCCTGGTGGCAGTGATGCGCGCGTTTGCGGCGGTCGCCAGCGACCTGCCGATGGCGCAATGGCCGACCCGTTTCTGGACCTTGCTGGGCCAGCGCCAGGCGCTGCGCGAGCCGGCGGGCGGGCAGTGGGCGCCGTCGTTGGCCGCGTTGGGCGCGATGCCGCCACTTCCTCGACTGGCGCTGCTGCTGCGGGTGGGCGGCAGCCTGGACGAGGGCATCGCCATGCGCGTGCTCGACCAGGACGAGGCCGGCTACCAGCACCTGCTGGCCGATGCCTGCCCGCGTGATGCCCAGGGCCGGCCCGATGCCGTGGCCTGGCGCCAGTTGGCCGAGCAGGTACAGGCCCGTGTCCGTGACCTGCCGGCCGCGCGCCTGCAGCAGCTCCAGCAGCCGGCCGCACCCACCACCCACAATGAAGCACCGGCCTCCAGCTGGCGCGCACCGCAGCGCGACGAGCGTGCGGCCGCCAACGGCAAGCGCCGCCGCGCGAATGCCAGGCCGCGCTGGCGCGGTCCGCTGATCCTGCTGGTGACCGTGGCGGTACTGCTGGCCGCGGCGCTGGGTTGGCGCCACCTGCAGGGACATTCGTTCGGCAGCGATGCACCCTTGCCGGAGGGCGTGGTGGCCGAAGCCGGTCCGGTGACCGTGGAAGCCCTGCCACCGAGCAGGGTCGACGCCGCACCGGACGCGGGCCAGGCGCAAGCCAATGATGACGCAGCGATGCTGGCAGACCGCGACTACCCGCTGGTCGCCGATGCCGACCTGTACGCGTGGACTGCCGCGGGCGGCCCGCTGCCGGTGGATGAATCGCAAGCCAAGCCGAGCCGGCCGGAGCCGGCCAGTGCCACGCTGGAAACTGCTGCCGCCGATGAATAAGTCCGTGCTCGCCAGCCTGCTGCTGGCCCTGCCGCTGTCGCTGTCCGCCGCACCGCAGCCGTTGAGCGTGCCGTTGCCGCCACCAGTTCCGGGCAGTTCGCCGGCCACGCCGGCGTCGGCCGCTGCAACAGCACCTGCCGAATTCGCCCAGCTGGATACGCAGCAGCAGCGACAGCGCCGTGCCGACTACGCCGCCTGGCGCGCATTGCCGGAAGCAGAGCGCGAGCGCATCCGTCAGGCGGCTGCGCGCTTCAATTCGCTGCCGGCCGATCAACAGCAGCGCATGCGGCAGCAATTCCAGGCGCAGGATCAGGCGTTCCGCGCCGGATGGCGGCTGGGCCCGCAGCTGGGCCTTGAATTCCCCAAGCTGCACGGACTGTTCGGATTCGTGCCACCGGAGCAACGCGAGACCGCGCTGGCCGTGCTGCGCCAGCTCAACCCGGCGCAGCTGGCCCAGCTGGCCCTGGTCGCGCAGCGCACGCCGCCGCAGGAACGCGACACGGTACGCAGCGCCTTCCTCGCCGTGCCCGCCGCCGAGCGCGACAGCTGGCTGAAGCGCCAGGCCGGCCAGTAGAAAAGGGGACGGAGGGGATTAAGTCGCATCCGGCACTGACGGGCCTGAAACGACTTAATCCCCTCCGCCCCCTTTTTTGTGTGGGGCGGCTGAAACCCAGCATTCACGCCATGTCATGGGAATGCAGGCGCCGCCCGCGTAAGATGAGCGCCCGCAACCCGGTGCCTGTGCCCTTCGCGCGCAACCGCAGTTCGCGTCAAGCACCTTATGTCTACTGCAACCTCCACGCCGCGCTTCAGCAAGGAAGTCGGCGCCACCGGTCTGCTCGCCCTGCCGCTCGTGCTGGGCCATGTGTCCACCGGTCTGATCTCCTTCGTCGACAACGTGATTGCCGGCCACCACGCTACGGCGACCCTTGCCGCAGTCACCATCGGTACGGCGCTGTTGTGGCTGCCGATGCTGATTCCGATCGGCACCCTGATCTCGCTCACCGCTTCGGTGTCGCAGCTGCACGGCGCCGGCCGCGAGCGCGAGATCGGCCCGCTGTTCCGCCAGGCACTGTGGCTGGCGCTGGGGCTGGGGCTGATCATGTTCACCTTCCTCACCGTGGTGCCGCCGCTGCTGCCGGCCTTCGGCATCGCGCCGGACATCGTGCCGGGGGCGACCGCGTTCCTGCATGCGGTGCGCTGGGGTGGCCCGGCGCTGACCCTGTACTTCTGCATGCGTTATCTCAGCGAGGGCATGCACTGGACGTTGCCGACCATGCTGCTCGGCTTCGGTGGCCTGCTGGTGCTGGCACCGATGGGCTACGTGCTGGCCAATGGCAAGCTCGGCTTCCCGGAGTTGGGGGCCGAGGGCCTGGGCATCGCTTCGGCGGTGATGATGTGGCTGCAGGCAACCGCATTCGCCCTGTATCTGTGGCGGACCAAGCGCTTCGCCCATCTGCAGCTGTTCTCGCACTTCGAGGGACCGCGCTGGAAGGCGATCTGGGAGCTGCTGCGTACCGGCCTGCCGATCGGCATCACCGTGTTGATGGAAGGTGGCCTGTTCATCGTCACCGCCTTGCTGATCGGCCGCCTGGGCGCCAATGAAGCGGCGGCACACCAGATCGCGATCAACGTCGCGCAGCTGTGCTTCATGATCCCGATGGGCGTGGCCGAGGCCACCACCGTGCGCGTCGGCCATGCGGTCGGCCGTGGTGACGGCTTCGGCGTGCGGCGTGCGGCCTGGGCCGGCTACGCGATCATCATGGGCACGCAGACGTTGTCAGCGGCGGTGCTGCTGTTCGGCCACGATGCCATCGTCGGTGTGTACACCAACGACCTGGCAGTGGCCGGCCTGGCCTCGACCCTGCTGCTGTACGCGGCCACCTTCCAGTTCCCGGACGGCATCCAGGTGCTGTCGGCGGGTGCGCTGCGCGGCCTCAAGGACACCCGCGTGCCGATGTTCATCGCCATGTTCGCGTACTGGGGCCTGGGCATGCCGCTCGGCGCCGGGCTCGGCCTGGGGCTGGGCATGGGCCCGCAGGGCATGTGGATCGGCCTGATCGTCGGCCTGACTGCCGCTGCCATCCTGATGGGCTGGCGCCTGCGCCGCAGCAGCCAGCGCATCGGGCAGTCCGCGCTGTCCTGATCTTCCTGCCCGCCATGCCGACCCATGGCGGGCGATCCCCTGACTTGTGTCCGATGCCGCATCACGCGGCACCGGCTATGCTGGTACCACGGCAAGAAGCCATCCGGAGCGTTCCATGAATCAACCCGTGCCCCCGCTGCCCCCGGCGCGTCGCAACCCCGTCGCCAGTTTCTTCATCGGGCTGTGGGACGTCATGAACTTCACCCGCCGGTTGATCCTCAACCTGGTGTTCTTCGGCCTGCTGTTCCTGCTGCTGGTGATGTTCGTCATCGCCGCCGGCATGGGCGCCGGTGCCAGCAAGTCGCTGCAGGACCGCACCACCCTGGTGATCGCGCCGGAGGGCCGCCTGGTCGAGCAGTTCAGTGCCGATCCGGTCAGCCGCGCACTGGCCAAGGCGGTGGGTGACAACGGTGCCGAAGAGATCCAGCTGCGCGATCTGCTGCGGGTGATCGAGTCGGCCAAGGACGACAAGAAGATCGAGCGCGTGGTGCTGGAGCTGGACAAGCTGCAGCCGTCCGGCTTCGCTTCGCTGCGCGAAGTGGCCGCCGCGCTGCAGGATCTGCGTGCCTCCGGCAAGCAGCTGGTGGCCTACAGCGAGAGCATGGGCCAGTCGCAGTACCTGCTGGCCGCGCAGGCCGACGAGGTCTACCTGGACCCGATGGGTTCGGTCGTGCTCGAAGGCCTCGGCCGCTACCGCCAGTACTTCCGCACCGGCCTGCAGGACAAGCTGGGCGTGGACGTGCACCTGTTCAAGGTGGGCGAGTACAAGTCCGCGGCCGAACCGTACGTGCTCGACGCCGCGTCGCCGGCCTCCAAGGAAGCCGACCTGTTCTGGATGAACGATGTGTGGCAGCGCTATCTGGGCGACATCGCCAAGGCGCGCCGCCTGGATCCGGCGCAGCTGGCTGCCGGCATCGACACGCTGCCGGAAGGCATTGCCGCCGCCGGTGGCGACCTGGCCAAGTTCGCGCTGCAGCAGAAGCTGGTGACCGCGCTGAAGACCCGCGAGGAGTTCGAGGATCTGATGATCGAGCGCGGCGTGGCCGACGAAGACGCCGACGGTGGTTTCCGCAACGTCGACTTCGGGCGTTACCTGGCCCTGCTCGACGCGCGCCGCAACCCGGTGGACTCGCGTCCGCAGGTGGCCGTGGTGGTGGCTGCCGGCGAGATCAGCGGTGGCGACCTGCCGGCCGGCCGCATCGGCGGCGAGTCGACCTCAGCGCTGTTGCGCGCCGCGCGCGACGACGACAACGTGAAGGCTGTGGTGCTGCGCGTCGATTCGCCGGGCGGTGAGGTGTTCGCCTCCGAGCAGATCCGCCGTGAAGTGGTGGCGCTGCAGGCCGCCGGCAAGCCGGTGGTGGTGTCGATGGGCGACCTGGCTGCCTCCGGCGGCTACTGGATCAGCATGAATGCCGATCGCATCTACGCCGATCCGTCGACCATCACCGGTTCGATCGGCATCTTCGGCATGGTGCCGAACTTCAGCCGCGCGCTGGACAAGATCGGCGTGCACACCGATGGTGTCGGCACCACCCGTTTCGCCGGTGCATTCGATGTCACCCGCCCGATGGATCCGGCCGTGGGCCAGGTCATCCAGTCGGTGATCAACAAGGGCTACGCCGACTTCACCGGCCGCGTCGCCGACGCCCGCAAGAAGCCGGTCGAGGCGGTGGACGAGGTGGCTCGCGGCCGCGTGTGGAGCGGTGCGCAGGCCAAGGAACGGGGCCTGGTCGATGCCTTCGGTGGCCTGAAGGATGCCGTGGCCGACGCTGCCAGCCGTGCCAAGCTGGGCAAGGCCGACGCTTATCGCGTGCGCTACATCGAGAAGGCGGCCACGCCGTTCGCACAGTTCGTCAGCGGTTTCGCCGGCAGCCGCGCCGGTGCCTGGATGCTGTCCGATTCGGGCATGGCACGGATGATGCTGGCACGCACGATGCCGGAAGTGGATACGCAGCTGCGCTTTGTCGAGAACGCGGCCCGCGAGAAGGGCAATGGCGCACCGGTGAAGGCGCTTGCTTACTGCTTCTGCGGGTTCTGACGGAAGCCATCCACGCAGGGCGTGGAACTACTGGACAGCGAAACGCCCGGCCTTGGCCGGGCGTTCTCGTTCATGGGGTCGGATCCCTTGGCTTCGCAAAGGGCTCTGACCCCATAGGCCACTCGTCATTGCGCCGCGTCGACCTCGGCCTTGCGCTCGCGAGCGGCGGCTTCATCCACGGCCTTCTGCGCGCCCTTGGCGCGGTCCAGCGGCTCCTGCATCGCACGCGACATCGCCTTGGGTACCGGTGGCTTCTCCGGATTCGGCGTCGGCCGACGCTGGCAGGCCACCAGCAGCACGATGGCCAGCAGGGACAAGAACAGGATCAGGATGCGCATGGCGGTACTCCGCGGTGGGCGTTCTCGCAGTGTCGCATCTCCGGCAACGCCCTGCCGTGAGCGCGTATCCTTGCGGCATCGAAACACAGCGGGCGCGGCCCCGGAGGACACATGACCCAGCAACGGTGGCGCCTGGACGGCCAGACTGCCCTGATTACGGGCGCCAGCGCCGGCATTGGCCTGGCCATCGCGCACGAACTGGCCGGCCTCGGCGCCGACCTGATGATCGTGGGCCGTGACATCGATATGCTGGAGACGGCGCGCGACGAACTGCTGGACGTGTATCCGCAGCACCAGGTGCACGCCCTGGCTGCCGATGTCTCCGATGACGAGGACCGCCGGCAGATCCTGGACTGGGTGGAGGACCACAGCGATGGCCTGCACATCCTGGTCAACAACGCCGGTGGCAACGTCACCAAGGCGGCCACGGAGTATTCCGAGGACGAATGGCGCAAGATCTTCGAGACCAACCTGTTCTCGGCCTTCGAGCTGTCGCGCTACGCGCACCCCCTGTTGGCGCGGCATGCGTCGTCATCCATCGTCAACGTCGGCAGCGTATCCGGCCTGACCCACGTGCGCAGTGGCGTGGTCTATGGCATGACCAAGGCCGCGATGCACCAGATGACCCGCAACCTGGCCGTCGAGTGGGCGGAGGATGGCATCCGGGTCAACGCGGTGGCGCCCTGGTACATCCGCACGCGGCGCACGTCCGGTCCGTTGTCGGACCCGGACTACTACGAGGAAGTGATCAACCGCACGCCGATGCGTCGCATCGGCGAGCCGGAGGAAGTGGCTGCCGCGGTAGGCTTCCTGTGCCTGCCGGCGGCCAGCTATGTCACCGGCGAGTGCATCGCAGTGGATGGTGGTTTCCTGCGCTACGGGTTCTGATCTTCCGAGGGGTAGCGCCGGCCAGCGGCCGGCACTGCCGCATGGCAGTCACCCCGGTACCGGGCAGTTGCTGGCCTCCAGCACGCCCTGCAACCGTTCGCGTTCCCCCCGGGCCTTGTCGCGGTTCTCCGGTGAGGCGAACCGCTCGCGGCCACGTGCGTCGCGGAAGCGTTGCTGCCAGCTGCTGCAGCGCTGCGCGTCCGGCAGTTCCTCGCAGCGGTCGCGCACCACTTCGCAGCCTGCAGCGTTGACCGGTGTGGCGCCGCCCAGGCCCTGCACGGTCATCAGTTCGCAGCGGCCGGGGGCAGCTTCGTATTCGTGCAGGTAGCCACCGCCCTGGCCGTCGGTGCACTGGAAGATAGGCGGCAGCGGCGGCTTCGGCGGCGCATTGCTGTCCGGCGCGGCATCGGCCTGGCGTGGCAGCGATGCACTGTCGAGTATCAGATCGCCGCCTTCGCGTTCGACCATGCCGGCTTCCATGATCGTGCGTCCTTCGCCGGGGCGGCGGGGGCTGGGCGCGGAAGCCGGCGGCATACCCGCCGCCGCCGGTGCGGGTGGCGACGGCACAGGGGCCGGCGTGGGCGACGCACTGGCAGCGGCCGGAATCCGCACCACCTGCTGCTTGCTGCCGGCAGGGCAGGGCGTACGTTGCAGGGTGGGCACATCGCTGTTGCTGGAGGTGCAGCGGTAGATCACCCCGTCGTCGGCCACTGCGTTGCCGGCGAACAGGCCCAGGGCCAGCCAGATCAGGTTCTTCATGCGCACAGCGTACATGCCACGGCAGGTGCTGCGCTCAGCGTCCGCAGTCGCGCGACAGGCGCGCGTCGATGCCACGCTGTTCGTTGCTGATGGCGGTGCGTTCACTCTGCAGCGCGCTGTTGTAGCGGCGGTCCAGTTCCCAGCGGCGGTCGCGCAGGCGCGCGCAGACTTCCTGTGGCGGCAGCGCATGGCAGCTGTCGCGGACCAGCACGCTGCCGGCCGGAACCTGTACACCGACACCCACCGCTGGCGGCCGGTAGCCGGTTCCTTCACCGATGGGGGTGCCGACCGGCGTGCCGAAGGCCGGGCGTGGGCCGGGATGGACCGGGCCGTGGTGCCCGTGCGGGAGCCAGACGCTGGTCCACAACGGCACCCAGCGCGGATTGCCCTCGTTGTTGTCGCTGGTGTAGCGGCGACCGTCGTCGCTTACGCACTCGTACAACGGTTGTGGTGGCTGGAGGTAGACGTGGCGGACCTCACGATCACGCATCACCGGAACCTCGTCCGGCCGGGCGGGTGCCGCGTCGCTGCGCACCACCCGGGGGGCCGGGTCGCGCGGGCGCTGCAGGTCACGCACTTCCTGCCGGCCACTGCTGCATGGCTTGTCCTGCAGGGCCACGGCGCCGTTGCTGGCGACACAGCGGTACACGCGCACGTCCTCGGCGGCGGGTGCGGTCCATGGCAGCAACAGGCACAGGCCCAGGGCGGTGCGCAGCAGGTTCATGGCGGCAGGGTGCGTGATTGTCCGCGGCAGTGCAATCGTCGGTTCAGGAGCGCAGTACGTTGCCGCTGAGCGCGTCGCGGATCGGGGTTGGCTGGGCCAGGCCGCCGGTCTCGCCGTCGAGGAGGCCATCGAGCAGGCGCAGCAGGCGCGGATCGAGCTCGGCACGGCTGCGGGCCGGCGGTTCACCGGCCAGGTTGGCGCTGGTGGAAACCAGCGGGCCACCCCAGGCGCGGCACAGGGCGGCGACCAGCGGGTGGGCGCTGATGCGCACCGCGATACCGCTGTGTTCGCCGGTGACCCAGGGCTGCGCGTGCGGACCGGCCGGCAGGATCCAGGTGTTGGCGCCCGGCCAGCTGGCCAGCACCGCGCGCTGGCGGGCGTCGGGCAATGCCTGCAGGCGGACCCAGCCCTCCAGCTGCGACAGTTCGGCGGCCACCAGGATCATGCCCTTTTCGATCGGGCGCTGCTTCAGCCGCAGCACCGCGTGCACCGCGGCTTCATGTGACGGATCGCAGCCCAGGCCCCAGACCGCTTCGGTCGGATAGGCAATCACGCCACCGGCGCGGAGCGTGGCGACAGCAGAGTTCAGGGTGAGTTCTTTCATGACGGCGACCGGCCCGGCGTGGGCCTCCATTATCCCCCCGCTGCGTGCAGAAGGGGTGGTCGGCGCGGACGGTAGGTGCGGACCGTTGGTCCGCACACCTTGCCACCTCATCCACGCATGGTGTGGATCTACTTCTTCGCAGCGGCCTTCTTGACGGCCTTCTTCGCCGGTGCCTTCTTTGCGGCAGCTTTCTTCACCGCCTTCTTGGCCGGCGCTTTCCTGGCCGCTGCCTTCTTCGGCGCTGCTTCCTTCTTCACTGCAGCCTTCTTGGCCGGCGCCTTCTTCGTGGCGGCTTTCTTGGCGCCGAAGCCCTTGCGCACCGGCTTGCCGGTTTCTTCCATCAGCTGTTGCACTTCGGCCAGGGTCAGCGAGGCCGGCTCGCGATCCTTGGGGATCTTGCCGTTCATCTTTCCATCGCTGATGTACGGGCCGAAGCGGCCGTTCAGCACCTGGATGTCGCTGCCCTCGAACTCCTTGATGATCCGGTTGCGCGCGATCTCTTCCTTCTCTTCGATCAGGAATACGGCGCGGGCCAGGTCGATGGTGTACGGGTCGTCTTCCTTCTTCAGCGAGGCGTAGGTGCTGCCGCGCTTGGCGAACGGGCCGAAGCGGCCGATGCCGACGCTGACCGGCTCACCATTGTCCTCGCCCAGCGCGCGCGGCATCAGGAACAGTTCCAGCGCGTCTTCCAACGAGATGGTGTGCATCGACTGGCCGGGGCGCAACGAGGCGAACTTCGGCTTTTCCTCGGCGTCCTCGGCAGTGCTGCCGATGGCAGCATACGGCCCGAAACGACCCAGCCGCACGCTGACCGGCTTGCCGGTCTTGGGGTCGGTGCCGAGCTCGCGCGCGCCACTGGCCTCGGCGCGGTCGACCGATTCCTTCTTGTCTTCGACCAGTTCCTTGAACGGCTCCCAGAAACGGGCCATCAGCGGAATCCATTCTTCCTCACCGCGCGAGACGGCATCGAGCTCGTCCTCAAGCCTGGCGGTGAAGTCGTAATCCACGTACTGGGTGAAGTGGCTGGACAGGAACTTGGACACCGCGCGGCCCACGTCGGACGGGCGGAAGCTGCGGCCTTCCATTTCCACATACTTGCGGAACAGCAGGGTCTGGATGATCGAGGCGTAGGTCGAGGGACGGCCGATGCCGTACTCTTCCAGCGCCTTCACCAGCGCCGCTTCGGTGTAGCGCGGCGGTGGCTGGGTGAAATGCTGTTCGGCCAGGATGCGTTCCAGCGGGATGCGGTCGCCCGGCTTCATCGCGGGCAGCTTGCGGCCCTCATCTTCGTCCTCGGCGCTCTTGTTGTCCTTGCCTTCCTCGTACACGGCCAGGAAGCCGGGCACGACCACGGTGGTGCCGCTGGCGCGGAACACGTGTTCGCTGCCGGCCGACAGGTCGACGCTGACGGTGTTGAGCGTGGCCGGGATCATCTGGCAGGCCACCGCACGCTTCCAGATCAGCTCGTACAGGCGCCGCTCGTCGTCGGTCAGGAAGCGGGCGACCTGTGACGGCGTGCGCAGGGCCGAGGTCGGGCGCACCGCTTCGTGCGCTTCCTGGGCGTTCTTCGACTTGGTCTGGTAGGTGTTGGGCTGGTCCGGCAGCGAGGCGATGCCGTAGTCGCGGGCGATCACGTCGCGGATTTCCGCCAGCGCGTCCTGCGACAGGTTCACCGAGTCGGTACGCATGTACGAAATCAGGCCGACGGTGCCTTCGTCGCCGATGGCCACGCCCTCATACAGCTTCTGCGCCACCTGCATGGTCTTGCGGGTGGTGAAGCCGAGCTTGCGCGAGGCTTCCTGCTGCAGGGTGGAGGTGGTGAACGGCGGCGCCGGGCGGCGCTTGCGCTCCTTGCTGGCCACGTCGGTGACGTGCAGCGAACCCTGCGCGGCCTGCTGGATGCGCATGCGCGCCGCTTCAGCGGTGTCGCCATCGGTGATGGTGAACTGCTCGAATTTCTGCCCGTCCAGCTTGACCAGCTTGGCATTGAAGTGCTGGGACGGGTGCGCGCACTCGGCAGCGATCGACCAGTACTCGCGGGCGATGAAGGCTTCGATCTCTTCCTCGCGCTCGACGATCATGCGCAGCGCCGGGCTCTGCACGCGGCCGGCGGACAGGCCGCGCTGCACCTTGCGCCACAGCACCGGCGACAGGTTGAAGCCGACCAGGTAGTCCAGCGCGCGGCGGGCCTGCTGGGCGTCGACGAGGTCGCTGGCGATCGCGCGCGGCTGGCTGATCGCTTCCTTGATGGCCCGCGGGGTGATCTCGGTGAACACCACGCGCTGCATCGGCTTGTCCTTGACCAGCCCGCGCTCCTTCAGGATCTCGGCGATATGCCAGCTGATCGCTTCACCCTCGCGATCCGGGTCGGTTGCCAGCAGGATGTCGTCGGCGCCCTTGGCGGCCTTGGCGATCGCATCGACATGCTTTTCGTTCTTGTCGATCACGTCGTAGTGCATGGCGAACCCGTTGTCCGGGTCGACCGCGCCTTCCTTCGGAATCAGGTCACGCACATGCCCATACGAGGCCAGGACGGTGTAGTCCTTGCCGAGGTATTTGTTGATCGTCTTGGCCTTGGCCGGCGATTCGACGATGAGCAGGTGCTTGGGCATGGCAGCAGTGTCTGTGGGGCGAGCCGCAGGGAAGGGGCCGCTAGGGTGGAGCAAACGGCCGCATTAGTGAAGCGGCCACGGACAAATCAATACGCTGAACGCCCGGTAGTGTGCCGGGCGTTCAGGTTTCACCTTACTAGAGGAATCACGCCCGGCCAGCCCCTGTCAAGCAGCCAGACGTGAGGATGGCCGTTCATGAGGCCATCTTGGCGATGAAGCCGACCGCAGCCACCAGCAGCACCAGGCCCGCCACCGTCAGCAGGCCGGTCAGTACCAGGATCACGATGGTGACCGTACCCAGCTCATGGCGCTGCAGCTGCGGCTGGTCGGTGTAGGCCCAGCGGTCGACCACCAGGGTGTCGCAGATCATGTCGTGCAGGCCCTGCTTGCGCTCGGTGAAGGCGGCCATCAGGAAGCCGATGCCCAGGGTGAAGCTGCTCAGCAGCATGGCCCAGTAGCGACCGAAGGCGCGGCCCCGGGTCAGCCGGTCACCGTTGCTGCGCACGACCTTGATGCCGACCGCCATCTTGCCCAGCGTGGCGCCGCCCGGCGAGGAATGGAACCAGGTGTAGTAGGCCACGCCGATGGCCATGTTGATCAGCGCGCTGGCCAGCTGCGCGACGATTTCGATGGAGGTTTCGCCACTGCCCACCGCGCCCATGCTGGCGCCAAGCACCACGCCGATGATGGCGCCGATGATGCCGCCCGGCACGGCCAGCACGAAGTAGTCGATCATGTAGGCCGCGACGCGCTTCCAGAAGCCGGCGTAGACCACCTCGCCGCCGATCACCGGCCGCGCGCCACCGGCAGCGGCGGCGGCCGGGGCGTTGTAGGGCGAGCTGCTGAGCGCGCCCGTGCCAGGCAGCGGCGCAGTGCCGTTGTCGATGGCGGCGTAGTCGCTGCGCAGGTCGAAGCCGCCACTGGCAGTGGCGGTGCTGGCGTCGGCCAGCGTCTGCAGGCCCAGTTCATCGACCACCTGGCGCAGTGCAGCCCACTGGGCCATGCCTTCGCGCCAGACCAGGGTGTCCAGGTTCAGTTCGCCGCGCTGGAAGCGCTGGCGGATCTCCTGGACCGACAGCGGGCCCTGGCGTTGCTGTCCTACGGCGTAGTACCACTCAGTCATTGCATGTTCCCTGTTGGATCGTCCTTGGAGGTGCTGCCGTGCGCGTGGCTCAGCCGCGGCATGACGTCGGCAGGTACTTGTCGTCGCTTTCACCGCTGCATTCCCAGCGGCCGCTGTCGCGATCATATTCCAGCCACAGCAGGTCGCCATCGAGGCTCTTGCCGGGCACGGCCAGTGTTGCTTCGATGCCACAGTGGCCGTTGTTGAAGCGGCCGATGTTCACCGCCGACAGGCCGGCCTGGGTGAAGTCACCCGGGGCCGGGAAACCGGCATCGTTGGCGCCGGGGCAGCGGCCTTCATCGTCGGCGAAGTGCTGCACCTGCTGTTTCAGCGGCTGCAGGGCATTGACCGCGGTCGCGATCCTGGCACGCACGGTGTAGTCGTTGTATGCGGGCAGCGCGATCGCCGCGAGGATGGCCATGATCGGTACCAGTACCAGCAGCAGGCCGCCGCCGATGATCGCGGTCAGGGCGCAACCGGAGAGCTTCTTCTTCGGCGGCGGCAGGACCCCGGCCGCCGCCTGGGTGGCATAGGGCGTGGACGGCGGCAGTACAGGCGGCTGCGGCGGAGGCGGGGCCACCGGTTCCGGTTCCGGCTCGGGTTGCTGGGCCGGCGCAGCAACGTCCAGCGCCGGCACGATCAGGCCCAGCTCGTCGACAACGGTGCGCAAGGGCTGCCATTGCGGCAGGCCGTCGCGCCAGACCAGGGTGTCCAGGGAGATCTGGTTGTTTCGGAACAACTCGACCAACTGTTCCGCCGGCAGCGGGCCTTGCTGCCGGTTGCCTTCTGCATGGAACCACTCGCTCACGGGGACGCTCCTGAATGCGCTATGCCCCCAAGTGTACGGTCAGTGAAGGGGTTCTGGCTCGTCCATGAACATCTGCGTCTCCATCCAGGCATAGGCCGCTTCGGAGCCGGGCTGGTTGAACAGCACCATCAGCACGACCCATTTCAGGTCGTCCAGGTCCAGTTCGTCCTGGTCCAGGGCCATCGCCCGGTCCAGCACCAGCTCGCGCTGGTCGGCGTCGAGGATGCCGTGCTGTTCCAGGTACAGCAGGAAGCCGCGGCATTCCACATCCAGCTTGTCCAGCTCGGGGCCATGGTAGATGCGCACGGGGCCGTCGACCCGCGCCTGGGCCACGCTCGGCCGCTGGGCGGCCAGGGCATCGAGCCAGTCGAACGCCTTGTTGATCTCGGTGGGGCTGAAACCGGCCTGGATCAGGCCGTTCTGCAGCGAATCGCGGTCACGGATCAGGTCCGCATCTTCGCTGAAATAGTGTTCAAACAGGTACAGCAGTACATCCAGGATGCTCTCTTTCATTGCCCCTCGGCCTGCGTCGCGCGACGCTGTGGAGGTGAAGAAACTAGGGAGTTCGACAGTAGCGGCCGTGTACGCACACCACGATTCCCGCCAGTTCCATGGCCAGCAGCATGGAGGACACCTGGGACGCCGTCAATCCACAGCGCGTGATCAGTGAATCCGTACCGCTTGGGTTGTGGTCCAGGGCTCGCCACAAGCACTGGTAGTCAGGGTCGTTGGCCCAGCGCGCCGGCAGGACGGCCGGCAGTGCCTGTTCAGTGGGGGTGGCCAGCCGCGATTGCAAGCCCGGCAGTTGCTGGCGAAGGGCGGGGGCGAGCAGTTCCAGAACCTCCTCGGGGCGCTCGACCAGCGCCGCGCCCTCGCGGATCAGGCGGTGGCAGCCAGCCGCGCGCGGGTTGAGCACCGACCCGGGCAGGGCACAGACCTCGCGGCCTGCCTCGGCGGCCAGGCGCGCGGTGATCAGCGCGCCCGAACGCTGCGCGGCCTCGACCACCACGGTGGCCAGCGCCAGCCCGGCTACCAGCCGGTTGCGCGCGGGGAAGTGGCCTGGGCGGGCCGCCGTACCCGGCAGGTACTCACTGAGCACCACGCCCTCGGCGGCGATGCGCGCCTGCAGCCGGGCGTGGCTGTCCGGATAGGCGCGGTCAGGGCCCGTGCCGATCACCGCCACGGTGCAGCCACCGGCCTCCAGCGTGGCCTGGTGCGCAGCCGCATCGATGCCTGCGGCCAGGCCGCTGGTCACCGCCAGGCCCGCCTCGACGAAACAGCCGGCAAAACGCGCGGCCAGTGCGCGCCCACCCGGGGTGGGGGAACGGCTGCCGACCAGCGCCACCGACGGGCGCCAGGCCAGGCTGGGGTCTCCGGCGACGAACAGCGCCAGCGGCGGGTTGGGCACCTCCAGCAACGAGGGTGGAAAGGCCGGATCGGTGCAGGGCAGCAGGTGATGGTTGTCCTGTTCCAGCCAGCGCAGGGCGGATGCACACGCCCGGGCGTCGGGACGTTCCAGCGCGGCGCATTGCTCCGGCGTGCAGCCGTGCGCGCGCCAGTTCGCCGGGCCTTGCGCGATGGCGGCTTGCGCACCGCCCGCGGCCTGCAGCAGGGCCCGTCGTGGCGCCAGTGCGCCTCCCGCCATCAACAGGCGCAGCAGCGCCTCATATGCATGCGTGGTCATCCCCCACTATCGGCCGCACGCAATAAAGGCGCCCTAGGGCGCCTTCGCATGTGATCGTCAGGTTTTCCCGCAGACGCCTGCCGGACAGCGGCCGGCACGCCCGGCAACGGTTACTTTGCGTCCGGGTGCAGCGCGTTGTAACCGACCTGTACCGGCTTCACGCCCTGCATCACCAGCGCGTAGCTGACGTTGTCGAAGGTACGGAACACCATCGCGTGCGCGGCATACTCGTCCGGCAGCGAGACCCGGCCCGCGCCGGTGCTGAGCGAGTCGTCCATGCGCGAGGAGCCCGGGTACTTCATGCGGTGCGCCACATGGCGGCCCGGGCGCCACAGCGAGAACACGGTGCCGTTGTCCACGCCCTGGGCACGGCCGGCCGAGATCGCGATCACGTCGCGCGGGCCACCGGCATTGAACATGTCGGTGACGGCCAGCACGCGCACGTCCACACCCTCGACACCGGCAGCGGGTACATGAGGGATGAACTGCAGGTCGTACGGCTTGGCTTCGACCGGCACCAGGCGGTCACCGGCGCGCACTTCGCGGCCGCCGTCGTTCTTGTCCAGCACCAGCGTGGAGGCCTCGACCTTGCCGCCGGCAATCTGGGTGATGGTGCCGGTAGCGACCTGGGCCAGCTCGTAGCCGAGCACGCCACGGCGGGCGTTGAGCGCGTTGTAGGCCTTCCACAGGTTGCCGCTGCCCGGGGTCACGTCGCCATTGGCGGTCAGGTCTTCGGTCGGCTTGGGCTGGGCGTACCGCACGGTCGGGCGTACCACGGCCCAGCGCTGGCCCACCTGGGCATCGGCCAGGCGCACATAGACGGTGTCACCGCCGGACACGCGCAGGCGGCTGTCCTCCAGGCCGACCACGTAGGGCAGCTGCTTGATGCTGTCGACAACGCTCAGCTGCTTCAGGAACGGCTCGACCTGGGCCAGCGGAATGGCGTCGATCGGGGCCTCCTGGCGCGGGCCGGCCTGGGATACGGTCACCCGGTCCAGGTAGGCCAGGCTCAGCACGTCACCTGGATAGATCAGGTGCGGGTTGGCGATCTGCGGATTGGCTTGCCAGATCTCCGGCCACAGCCAAGGCTTCTGCAGGAAACGTGCGGCGATATCCCACAACGTATCCCCTTTTCGGACCACATAGGTGTCCGGGTGCCCGCCATTCACTTCCACGGCGGTAGCATAGGCAGCCACGGTCAGCATCGCCGCGGCGACGACCGTACGAAAACGAAGCAACATAGGTGTGAAGCCCTGATTCCCCAACAGGTCCGCGCACTATAGTCCAGAAACCGGGGCGCAAGGCAAGCGTTGGAGCTAGAATCTGCGACGTATGCCGGCGTGCCGGCCCCCTATCCGGAAACAGCCATGGCCCTTCTCCCCATTCTCGAGTTCCCCGATCCGCGCCTGCGTACCAAGGCTGCGTTGATCGACGCCGCCGAAGTCACCACGCCGGCCTTCCAGGAACTGATCGACAACATGTTCCAGACCATGTACGACGCCCCGGGCATCGGCCTGGCGGCCACCCAGGTGGACGTGCACAAGCGCTTCATGGTCATCGATGTCAGCGAAGAAAAGAATGAACCGCATGTGTTCATCAACCCGGAAATCGTCGCCAGGGACGGGGGCCGGGTGTACCAGGAGGGCTGCCTGTCGGTCCCGGGCATCTTCGCCGACGTCACCCGCGCCGACACCATCACCGTGAAGTACCTGGACCGCAACGGCCAGGAGCAGCAGCTGGAGGCCGGTGAAGTGCTGGCCACCTGCATCCAGCACGAGATGGACCACCTGGACGGCAAGCTGTTCATTGACTACCTGTCGCCGCTCAAGCGCGAGATGGTCCGCAAGAAGCTGGCCAAGCAGCGCAAGCACGTGGCGTGATCGCCCATCCGGGCCGCCCTTCGGGTGGCCCGTGCCTGCGCGACGCGCGCGGGCTGCACGGCGCCGGCCGACGGCGCCGTTTTCTTTCCTGCACGAATCCATCCTGCAAGTGGGGTAGCCATGAGGATTGTCTTTGCCGGTACGCCGGAATTCGCGGTGTCGTCGCTGCGCGCCGCGGCGCGCCACCACGAGGTCGTGGCCGTCTATACCCAGCCTGACCGGCCGGCCGGCCGTGGCCGTGGCCTGGCGCCGTCGCCGGTCAAGCTGGAAGCCGTGGCCCGTGGCATTCCGGTCTACCAGCCCGAATCACTGAAGGACGAGGCTGCCCAGCAGCAGCTGCGCGACCTGCAGCCGGACCTGATGGTGGTGGTGGCCTACGGCCTGATCCTGCCCAAGGCAGTACTGGCGATCCCGACCCACGGCTGCTGGAACGTGCATGCCTCTCTGCTGCCGCGCTGGCGCGGTGCTGCGCCGATCCAGCGCGCGATCCAGGCCGGTGACGCAAAGACCGGTGTGTGCCTGATGCAGATGGAAGCGGGCCTGGATACCGGCCCGGTGCTGCTGCACCAGGAACTGCCGATCGCTGCCACCGATACCGGTGGCCAGCTGCATGACAAGATGGCCGAGCTGGGTGCACAGGTCCTGTCCGACGGCCTGGGCCTGCTGCGGGCCGGCATCAAGCCGATCGCGCGGCCGCAGCCGGAGCAGGGCGTGACCTATGCGCACAAGCTGGACAAGGCCGAAGCCCGTCTGGACTGGGCGCAGGGCGCCGATGTGCTGGCGCGTACCGTGCGTGCCTTCAATCCGTGGCCGATCGCCGAAGCGACGCTGGCTGGCGAACGCGTGCGCATCCATGGCGCGGTGGCGCTGGATGCGGCCCACGGCCAAGCGCCGGGCACGGTGCTGGCGGCCAGCCGCGATGGCATCGACATCGCCTGTGGCCAGGGCGCACTGCGCTTGCGTACGCTGCAGCGCGAAGGCGGCAAGGCGATCACCGCCGCCGACTACCTCAACGCCCGCCGTGATCTGCGCGTGGGAGCATAAGCGGTGTCGAAGCAGAACGATTTCTCCGTGGCCAAGGCGGCGCCGGGCGCGGCCACGCGCATGCTGGCCGCGCGTGTGCTGGCACAGGTGTTCACCCGTGGCCGTTCATTGAAGGCCGAACTGGCCTGGGCGCTGCCGAAGCTGGCCGACAGCCGCGATCGTGCCCTGCTGGAAGCGCTGTGCTTTGCGGTCCTGCGTCGCCGCAGTACCTATGACGCTGCCTTGCAGTCGTGGATGCAGAAGCCGCTGTCGGCGCGCGACGCCGACCTGCGCACCCTGTTGATGGTGGGCTTCGCCCAGCTGGACGTGCTGGAACTGCCGGCGCATGCGGCGCTGTCGGCCACGGTCGATGCCGCGCGTGCGCTGGGCCGTGAGCGCCAGGCCGGCCTAGTCAATGCGATCCTGCGCCGCGCGCAACGCGAGGGTTTCCCGGAGCAGCCGGCGCGCGATGCCTTCCCGGAATGGCTGGCCGATGCGGTGGAACGCGATTGGCCGGCACAGGCCGAGGCGATCTTCAGCGCCAGCCTGCAACCGGCACCGTTGTGGCTGCGTGCCAACCGCCAGCACGGTGGCCGCGACAAGGCACTGGCGGCACTGGCCGAGGCGGGCATTGCCGCCGAACCCAGCGCGCTCTGCGCCGATGCATTGCGCCTGGCAGCCCCCGTTGCGGTGAACCAGCTGCCGGGTTTTGCCGACGGTGCACTGTCGGTGCAGGACCTGTCGGCGCAATGCGCAGCCGACGCGCTGGCGCCCGCGACCGGCGCCCGCGTGCTGGACGCCTGTGCGGCGCCCGGTGGCAAGTCGGCGCACCTGCTGGAACGTGACCCCAGTCTGCGCCTGCTGGCGCTCGATATCGATGCGCGTCGCCTCGCGCGCGCCCGCGATACCTACACCCGCACCGGTGTGGGTGAGGGCGCGCAGACCCGGGTGGCCGATGCCAGCGATCCCGGGGCCTGGTGGGACGGCACGCCGTTCGACGCCATCCTGCTCGATGCCCCGTGCTCGGCCACCGGCGTGATCCGCCGCCAGCCGGACGTGATGTTCCACCGCCGCGCCGAGGACATCGATGCGCTGGTCGGCGTGCAGGCCCGCCTGCTGGAGGCCTGCTGGTCGATGCTGCGCCCGGGAGGCGTGCTGCTGTACGCCACCTGTTCGATCCTGCGCGCCGAGAACGTCGATCAGGTGCGAGCCTTCCTGAAGTGGCATCCGGACGCAGCGGCACAGCCTCTGGATGACACATTCGGCCTCGATTGCGAGGGGATTGCGCGCCAGCGCCTGCCGGGTGACAACGATGCTGACGGTTTCTTTTACGCGCGTCTGCTAAAAACAGCCTGACCCCGCTGACGTTCCGAGTCCCATGCTGAAATCCCGCGCGTCGCGCGAGACGTGGTTGTTCGTGGTGATGGCCCTGCTGGTGCTGGGGGCCGGGCTGGGCCTTCGTGATCCGTGGCCGTCGGACGAACCGCGCTTTGCGCTGGTGGCCAAGCAGATGTTCGACAGCGGGCAGTGGCTGTTCCCGCATCGCGGCACCGAGCTGTACTCGGACAAGCCGCCGATGCTGATGTGGTGGCAGGCCACGCTGTACAGCCTGGTCGGGCAGTGGCGCGTGGCCTTCCTGCTGCCGTCGCTGCTGGCGGCCCTGGGCACGCTGTGGTGCGTGGTCGACCTGGGGCGGCGCCTGTGGACGCGGCGGGTGGGGCTGTATGCCGGCTGGGCGCTGCTGTTCGCGCTGCAGTTCACCTTCCAGGCGAAGAAGGCGCAGATCGACCCACTGCTGCTGCTGTTCATCACCCTGGCCAACTACGGCCTGCTGCGCCACCTTCTGCTGGGACCCAGCTGGCGCTGGTGGTGGCTGGGCTGGTTCTTTGCTGGCATCGGCGTGATCACCAAGGGCGTGGGGATGCTGGCGCTGCTGATGCTCGTGCCTGCGGCGATCGCCGCGGCGCTGCAGTGGCCACGGGTGGGACTGCATGCGCGCGATGCGCGCTTCTGGCTGGCGCCGCTGGCCTTCCTGCTGGCGGTGTCGTTGTGGCTGGCGCCGATGCTGCTGGCCGGCTTTGCCACCGGCTCGGACGAGTACCGGGCCTACATGGACGACATCCTGTTCCAGCAGACGGCGCGGCGCTACGCCCATTCCTGGGACCACCACCAGCCCGCCTGGTACTTCCTGGCGACGATGCCGCTGATGTGGATCCCGGCGTTCCTGGCCCTGCCCTGGGCGATTCCGGCGTGGCGCCGCCGGCTGCGCCGCCGCGACCCGCGCTACCTGCTGCCGCTGGCCTGGTGGCTGATGGTGGTGCTGTTCTTCTCGATTCCGGCCGGCAAGCGCGATGTGTACATCCTGCCGGCGCTGCCGATGTTCTGCCTGGTGCTGGCGCCGCTGTTGCCTGGATTGCTGAGGCGGCGCGATGTGCAGGCCGTGGTGGGGGTGTTCACCGGCCTGCTGTCACTGGGCCTGGCCCTGGCCGGTGCGATGGCGGTGCTGGGCGACCCGGCCTTCGAGCTGCGCCTGACCCACAGCCGCGGGCTGGGGCCCGGCGCTGTCGACGCACTGGCCTGGACGATCCTGGCGATGGGCGTGTGGGGCGGATTGAGCCTGCTGGCCTGCGGCCGTCGCCGGCATCTGGCGCTGGTGTCGACCCTGGCGATGGTCTGGGTGCTGTACAGCCTGGTCGGCTATCCGCTGCTGAACGATTCCAGTTCCGCCCGCGGCCTGATGCGCACGGTTGGTGACCGTCTGGGACCGGATGCCGAATTGGGGCTGGTGGCCTGGA
Organism: Stenotrophomonas sp. DDT-1; assembly: GCF_001580555.1. Lineage (NCBI taxonomy): Bacteria > Pseudomonadati > Pseudomonadota > Gammaproteobacteria > Lysobacterales > Lysobacteraceae > Stenotrophomonas > Stenotrophomonas sp. DDT-1. The sequence goes on along the minus strand of NZ_LEKR01000003.1, from coordinate 33,922 downwards.
AGGAGCAGCATCTGCTGTTGGCCGACCGCCCCGCAGCGACCTTCGGTTTCGAGACGGACTGGGACGAGCAGCTGATTGCGGCCACGCGCTGGCAGCGGCTGGCGCCCGGACGCCGCTGGTTGCTGGTGCACGAATACGCGATGCTGTCGTGCGTCGACCGCAACCGTTCTGAACTGGCCGGCGTGGCCAACCGGCGGCGCTGGTGGCTGGTGCCGGCAGCAGCGGTGAAGGTGCCCTGCGTGGTCACTGCAGAGGAGCGCGAACGTGAACGGCGTTTGCGGGAACATGACTAGCCACCACGATTCCGGCTTGTCCAGTCTGCCCAAGCGGGCCCAAAGGCAGTAAAACAGCAGGCTGGGACGGCCTGCGTTGGCCCGTCCCGTTCTTCCCGCAGATTGCAGCGATACTTCCCGACGTGCCAGCTTCACCGGACAACCTGAACCCCTTGGCCGGAAACCCGCTGGGCGTTCCCGCCGGTGGGCGCCATGGGGTCGCGCATGCGCTCGCCCAGCTGGGCCTGTTCTGCCTGCCGGCACTGGTGCTGACCGTGCCGATCAACCTGTTGCCGTATGGCCTGCTGCTGCTGCTCAGCACGCTGCTGGCGCCGGAGCTGCTGTGGCGCGCGCGCGGCATGGCCGGTCAGCCGGTGAAAGTGCTGGCCTGGCTGATGCTGGCGGTGCTGGCGCTCGGCGTACTGTCGGTGGTGTTGTTCGAGCAGGGCCTGCGTGACGTCGACAACCGCTCGCGATTCGTGGTGATCCCGTGGATCGCGCTCTGGGTCTGCGCGCTGCGTCCCAACCTGCGGTGGCTCTGGTACGGATCATTGACCGGCCTGCTCGCCACCTTCGCGATGTCGCTGTGGCAGGTGCTGGGTGGCGCCCCGCGCGCAGAGTTGTTCACCAACGCCATCGTGCTGGCCGACATCGTGATGGTGTTGATGGTGCTGCTGGTGTTCTGTCGCCCATCGCGGCGCTGGTCGCTGGTGATCCTCGGCATGGCCGCCGGCTGCGGCACCATCGTGCTGACCGGCAGCCGCGGCGTGTTCGCCGCCCTGCTGGCGCTGCTGGTGGTGCTGGCACTGAGCCTGCGCTGGCGCACCGGCGCGGCGCGCCTGTCGGTGCTGGCCGGCATGCTGGCGATCGGTGCGACCCTGCTGCTGTCGGTGCCGGAGCTGCGTCACCAGGTGCGCCTGAGCGAGCTGCACAGTGACGTGCAGCGGATGGAACTGGGCGACAGTGATTCTTCTGCCGGTGCCCGCGTGGAACGCCTGCAGGTGGCCTGGGAGACCTTCCTCGATCACCCGCTGGTGGGCGTTGGCATCGGTCATTTCGACAGCGCGATGCTGCGCGTGCCGGTCTGCCGTGAGAATCCGGAAGAGATGCGTTGCCACCTGGGGCATGCGCACAACGATGTTGCCGAATGGGCAGCGACCCAGGGCGTACCGGGCCTGCTGCTGTTGCTGGCGGTGTATGGCATCCCGCTAGGGGTGTTCGTGCGGCTTCATCGCCGCAGCGGACGGACGACCTTCCGGGGGCCGGCCGCAGCCGGCATCATGCTGGTGATCACCTATGCGCTGTGCGGCCTGACCCAGTCGATGTTCGCGCACCAGATGACGGCCAGTTTCTACGTGACCCTGGTCGGCCTGCTGACCGGCCTGTCGATCGTCGAAGGCGCGCGCCACCGGGCAGTCACCGGGGCGTGATGCATCGGCGCGCCGGGCAGGGCCCGGCGATCAGGGGTTCGGCGGGTCGGCTACGGCCTGGCCGTTGCCCAGCATCCACAGCATGATGGTCTTCTGGCGCACGTAGTTGGCGCGCACATAGGCGTACACCAGGCCATGCCAGCCGTCGCGGAAGCCGCCACGGAACACGAAGCCGCGCCAGAACCGCCAGGCCGGTGCCAGCACCAGCTTGCCCAGGGTGGCCCGCTTGCCGCGCGCGAACTCGTGCTCGGCCATCATCCGCGCGTACTTCTCGGTCTTGGCCAGCTGCTGCTGCAAGGAGCGGTAGGGGTAGTGGACCAGGTCGCCGCGCAGGGTACCGACACTGCCATCGACGCTGGCGGCCTCGTGGATCTCGCGCTTGCCGCGCCAGCCGCCACGGCGGCGGTCGAACAGGCGCATCACCCGGTCCGGGTAGGCATTGCCATGGCGCAGGAACTTGCCGAAGTACTCCGACAGGCGTGCGAAGCGATAGCCGGCATGGCCAGCGAAGCCACCGTCGCGGGCCTGTTCGATGGCCTCACGCAGTTCCGGGCTGATCCGCTCATCGGCGTCCAGGCACAGCACCCAGTCGTGGCCGGCCTGCTCGACGCAGTACGCCTTCTGGCTGCGGAAGCCGTCGAACGGGCGCTGCAGCACGCGGGCGCCTGCGGCCTCGGCGATGGCCACGGTGGCATCGGTGGAGTAGGAGTCCACGACGACGATCTCATCGCAGAAGGCCAGCGAGGCCAGGCAGTCGCCGATGCGGCCGGCCTCGTTGAACGCGATAATGCAGGCCGAGATGCGAGGCCGTTCGATGGGAGCGGTCGTGGAGGACATGATGGCCGGGTACCTGTTGTTTGCGACGGAGCGCTATGCGCTGCCTATTCTCGCCCCGTTGGCGCAGGCCTTGCACGTCTCCGGGCAGGAGGTGGCGGCCTGGTTCGAGGGCGGCGCGGCCGGCAGCCAGCTGCCGGGAGTGCCCAACATCGGCCTCAAGCAGGCGCTGGCAATGCGGCCGCGGGCGGTGTTCAGCGCCGCCAACTGGGTGCCGACCTTCCTTTCGGGAGCCAAGGTGCAGCTGTTCCATGGCTTCAACGTGGAGAAGCGGGACAGTGCGCGCGGCCACTTCCGGGTGCGCGGCATGTTCGACCTGTACTGCACGCAGGGGCCGGCCACCACCGGGCCGTTCCGCGAGATCGCGGCCCTGCAGGGCCACTTCGCGGTGGCCGAGACCGGCTGGCCGAAGCTGGATCCGCTGTTCCGCGACGATGGTGGCGAGAGCGCCGCGCTGCGCGCCGCCGCTGGAGGACGCCCGGTGATCCTGTTCGGTTCGACCTTCACCGAACGCCTGAGCGCAGCCCCGCACCTGCATGCGCAGATTGCTGCCGACATCGCAGAGGGCAACCGCTACTGGCTGCTGACCCTGCACCCGAAGTGCCCACCGGAATTGTTCGAACGCTACCGCGCGCTGGCCGGTGCCAATGCGCGCTTCATCGAGCCGGAGCAGGTGATGGCCGCACAGCGCGCCGCCGATGTGCTGGTGTCCGATACGTCCTCGATCGTTTCGGAGTTCATCGTCCAGCACAAGCCGGTGGTGACCTTCCGCAACCGGGTGCCCAAGCCGCACATGATCGACTTCGATGACCCGGTGCAGCTGCCGGCGATGCTGCAGCGCGCGCTGCATCCCGACGCCGCGCTGCAGGCGGAGATCGTGCGCTACGCCGATGCCATCCATCCGTACCGCGATGGCCTGTCCAGCGAGCGCGTGATTGCGGCTACCGAGGATTTCCTGTCCGGTGAAATGGGCGTGCTGCGGCGCAAGCCGTTCGGCAGCTGGGTGCGCGACCTGCAGATCCGCAAGGACCTGGGGTATTGGGGGCCGTCGCAGCGGTAAGCCGAGCGTGGGCTCGGCTCTACAGTAGATCCACGCCATGCGTGGATGCGCGACCCCGGCCGCGGTAGTGTCGGCCAGCGGCCGGCACTGCCTACCAGCGCAGCTTGCGCCGCGCCAGCGCGGCCGCCAGTTGATCCATCACCTGTTGCGCCTGCGCCTGCGGCAGGTAGTGCAGGATCAATGCCACATCGCCATGCGCGCCGGCGGTATCCAGCTGCAGGCTGCTGGTGCCCAGCAGCTTGTCCAGTGGCGAGCGCAGCAGGCGCAGGCCCTGCACCTTGTCCAGCTCGGCCCAGCGCCACCAGCGCTTCCACCAGCCGCCGCGCACGGCGACGTAGTGGTCATCCAGATACCAGCCCATGCGCGCCATCTGCCGGTGGGCCACCAGCAGCGCCAGCGGCAGCCAGGCCAGCACGATCAGGCCCCATGATCCCCAGCGCCAGTACGCGGCGGCGGCCAGCAGGGGAACCAGCAGCAGCGCGCCCAGGCACAGCCGCCACCAGCCACGCTGCGGAATGGACTGCCATTGCGCCGGCGGCCACTGCAGTTGAGGCAACAGGTGCTGCACCAGCTGCTCGCAGCGCATTGCCGGGGCCAGCGGTGCCAGCTCGCGCAGAGCGCGGTCCTGGTCCCGCGAAGGGCCGCCGGCGGCGCTGTCGACGCGCAGCTGGCGCAGGCCGAACCAGCGATGCAGGGTGGTCTCGTACAGCGTCCAGGCCTGGATGCGGCGACGCGCGACACTGCTGCGGGTTCGGCTGACCAGGCCAGCCGAGACGGTCAGCCGGCGATCCTGCTCGCTGAGAGTGAAGCCGTGATAGCGCAGCAGGGTCAGCACCACCGACAACGCACGCAGCGCCAGCCAGCCCAGCAGCAGGGCTGCGGCCAGCAGCAGGAAGGCGCCGGCCACGCCGGGATGCAGGTGGCTTGCGTAGCCGAAGGCCTCCCTGCCACCACGCTGGATGGCCGCGTCCATCACCGGCCGCGGCACGGTCTGGAACAGCACGCCGAAGGCGGCGATCGCCAGTGCCCATCCGCGGTTGGAGAGCAGGCCCATGCGCACCACGTCCCAGCTCGACAGGCGCAGCAGCACCTGTTCGGTGTCGGCCCCGGTGATCGAGGGAGTGGCAACGGCGTCGGCGGGCTGCGGTGCCTGCCCACGCTGGCGCACCAGCCGTTCCAGCGCCAGCGCCTGGTCCAGCCTCAGTACCCGCATCTCGGCTTCCGGCCGCACGCCGCCGGCCGATTCCAGGCGCAGCTCGGCCACACCGAACAGCCGGTGCAACGGGTTCTGCCGCACTTCCACGTTGTGGATGCGGGCGAACGGGATCTCGCGGCGGTTGCGCGCCAGCAGCCCGCTGCGCACGGTGATGGCATCGCTGCCGATGCGGTAGCGGTAGCTGAGGTACTGCAGCACCGAGACCAGCACCAGTGCCGCGATCGCCGACAGTGGAATCAACTGCGCCCACATCGGGTCGCGCTCGCCACGCTGGCCGAACACCAGCAGCGCGACCAGCGGCAGGAAGTAGTGTCGCAGCTGCATCAGCAGCACGAACAACCACGACCACGGGTGCAGGCGATGGTCCTCGCCACCGGCAGGCAGCGATGCGGGCAGGGGCGGCGGCAGGCTCACAGGGCGTCGGCGTCCTGGTCGAGCTGGTGCGAGAGGGTGTCGCGCAGGCGCTCGGCGTCGGCTTCATCCAGGCCGTTGACGGTGACCGCGCTCATGCGGGTACCGGCAGTGTGCACGATCAGCGTGGCCAGGCCGGCGCGTCGCTCCAACGGGCCCCGGCGCAGGTCCAGGTGCTGTACGCGCGAAATGGGAATCCGGGTTTCCAGCTGCCACATCAGGTCGCGGCGCAGGCCCAGGCCCTGGTCATCCAGGCGCCAGCGGGTGCGGGTCAGTCGCCGGCGGCCGAGCCAGGCGCCGAAGAGGATGCCGATCAGCAGCCCCAGGGCGGCAGTCCACAGGCCGCCGGGCAGATCGAAGAACCAGGCAGCTGCGGCCAGTGGCAGACCCGGTACGAACAGTCCGCCGAAGGCGCCTTCCAGTGCGGCCAGGCGGGCGGCACGTTGCGGCAGCGATTGCCAGGCTTCGGTGGTCGGGGCGATGGGGGCGACGTCGGTCACGCGGGCTCCGTCAGGTGGCAGGGCGAGCGGCGGCGGCGGTGGCCGCACCGCGCAGACGGTAGCAGGTCGGCTGTGTTACTGGGCAGCCTGGATCAGCGCATCGACATCCAGCAGGTGACCAGCACGATCGGCCTTGGTGCGCAGGTAGTGTTCGTTTTCCGCGGTGATCTCGCCGGTGACCGGAATGCAGTCCAGCACCTCGATGCCGGCATTGCGCAGGCGCTGTGCCTTGGTCGGGTTGTTGCTGAGCAGAGCCACGCGCGAAATGCCCAGGCCATGCAGCATCGCCACCGCACTGCCGTAGCGGCGTTCGTCGGCACCGAAGCCCAGCTGTGCATCGGCGTCGATGGTATCCAGGCCGTCGTGCTGGTAGCCATAGGCGCGCATCTTGGCGGCGATACCGGTGCCGCGGCCTTCCTGGTCCAGGTACAGCAGCACGCCACCGCCCAGTTCCTTCAGCTTGCGCAGGCCGCGCCGCAGCTGGTCGCCGCAGTCGCACTTGAGCGAGCCGAACAGGTCGCCGGTCAGGCACGAGGAGTGCACGCGTACCGGTACCACCGCCGACAGGTCCGGTTCGCCGACGATGATCGCGACCTGGTCGCGCTGGGCCACGCCGCCGCGGAACACCGCGAAGGTGGTCATGCCGACGTCGCGCAGCGGTACCGGCGAACGCGCCACCAGTTCGTAGTCGTGGGCCGCATGTGCTGCGCCTTCGGCCAGGTCGCACAGGGCCACCTCGGCGGCACCGTCGAACGTGTGGTCATCCACGTCCAGGCGCACCGCGACCATTGCCGGCAGCAGCAGGCCCAGGCGGGCCAGCTCCACCGCGCCGGCATCGAAGGCGTCGCCGGCCGCCCAGCCGTCGGGCATGGGGCCGGGCTCGCGCAGGTAACCCAGCGAGGGCAGGGTATCGAAGGCAATGCCGGCCAGCGGCAGGCGCGCGCCTTCCGGTGCTTCCACGCCGAGCACGCGGGCGCGGGTGGCGGTCAGGAACAGGTAGTGGCGCTCGCGCGCGGCAGCGGCGAACGTGGCAAAGCTGCTGGCAGTGGCGCTGTCCAGTGCAATCACCGCCAGGCGCTGGCCCTGGCCATCGTGGAGCAGTACCGGGCGACCGGCACGCAGTTCGGCCACCGCGCGTTCGCAGCGGATCGCGGCGGGGTCGCCGAACAGGGAAGAGGCAGCAAGCATGGCAGGACCGGGGGAGGCGGACATCGCAGTCTCTATGGGGGCGACGGCGTCGTATTCAACGTGGTGCGGCCGCCGGTCGCAGGGGCCGGACGGGCCCGCGTGATGCGACCGTCAGTGCGGATGCTCTTCGGTCGCGTACGGGTCTTCCTCGCCGCTGCCTGGTGGCCGCAGCGTATAGCGCTTGTAGGTCCACTGGTACTGCGTCGGGTCGCGGCGGGCGATGCGCTCGATGCCGGCGTTGAGCGCGGTGGCCGCCAGCTGCGGGTCCGGGTCGGCCACGGCGGGGTCGGTCGGCTCGATGTGCAGGGCGAATTCCATGTCCGGCCCGATGCGCTCGCACCAGCCATACAGCACGGTGGCGCCGGTGCGCTCGGCCAGCCGGTTGACCAGGGTCATGGTCAGTGCCTGCACGCCGAAGAACGGCACGAACACGCCGTCGCCGGCCTTGGGTTGCTGGTCGGGCAGGATGCCGGTGGCACCGCCGTCCTTGAGCACCTTGAACAGCTGGCGCACGGCGGGGCCCTCGGCGCGTACCTGCTGCACGTTCTGGCCGCCCCGCACCAGCTGCAGGAAGGCGTCGCTGGCCTCGTCCTCTGGTGGCTTGTAGACGATGGCGATGTGCCCGCGCGAGGCCAGCCACTGGTTCAGCAGCTCCCAGTTGCCGAAGTGGGGTGCGGCCACGATCACGCCCTTCCCGCTGGCCAGCGCCGCGTCGTACAGGGCTTCCCCGTGGCGCTGCTTCAGGTGCAGGCGCAGGTTGTCGGCCGGCCTCTGGCTCCAGAGCCGCAGCGTCTCGATGGCCTGCAGGGCGGTGGAGCGCAGCAGCTCGCGGTGCAGGCGGTCGCGCGCCGGACCGTCCAGTTCCGGGTAGGCCAGTTCCAGGTTGCGCCGGGTGACGCGGCTCTCGCGAGCGTTGAGACGGACCCACGTCCACGCCAGGGCATGCGCGAACGCCCGCAACACTGGCCAGGGCAGGCGGGCGAACAGGGTGGTGGCGCGGTAGACCAGCCGGGCTTTGCGTTGCGGATTCATCGGCGCCAGTTTAGCCAAGGGCGCTGCTATCGTGGCCGGCCCTGTTCATTGGAAGCCCACGATGCTCGTCCTGATCCAGCGCGTCAGCCAGGCCGCCGTCCACGTCGACCAGGAAGTGGTGGGGCAGATCGGCCCCGGCCTGCTGGCCCTGGTCGGCATGGAACCGGGCGATACCGAGGCCCAGCTGCGACGGATGGCCGAGCGCCTGCTGGGCTACCGGGTGTTCGCCGACGAGGCCGGCAAGATGAACCGGTCGCTGCGCGACACGGGCGGCGGCCTGCTGCTGGTCAGCCAGTTCACCCTGGCCGCCGATACCCGTTCGGGCATGCGCCCCAGTTTCACGACCGCCGCACCGCCGGACGAGGCTGAACGCGGGTTCAATCGATTTGTCGAGATCTGTCGTGAAAATCACGCGCCCGGGGTGGAAACGGGCCGATTTGGTGCCCATATGGTCGTCAGCCTGGTCAATGACGGTCCCGTGACCTTCCTTCTCAGGCCCTGAGCCTGCGGGACCACCGCCCGGCAGGCGGGGCCCCGGGCTGGTATAATGCTACGTTCCCTATTTCTCCCTAGCCGGTGGCGCGAGCACTACATGGCCAACGAACGTCCTGCCCAATCCGAAATCAAGCAACTGATCAGCAAGGGCCTGGAACAGGGCTACCTGACCTACGCCGAAGTCAATGACCATCTGCCGGACGACATGGTCGACCCGGAACAGATCGAAGACATCATCGGCATGATCAACGGCATGGGCATCGATGTCCATGAAGTTGCGCCGGATGTGGAAACCCTGCTTCTCAACGATGGCAACACCGGCAACCGCGAAGTCGATGACACCGCGGCTGAAGAAGCTGCCGCCGCGCTGAGCGCGCTCGACACCGAAGGTGGCCGTACCACCGACCCGGTGCGCATGTACATGCGCGAAATGGGCACCGTCGAGCTGCTGACCCGCGAAGGCGAAATCGCCATCGCCAAGCGCATCGAGGAAGGCCTTTCGCAGGTCCAGGCGGCCCTGGGCCAGTTCCCGGTTTCGGTCGAGTCGCTGCTGAACGACTACGAAGCCCACAAGGAAGGCAAGAAGCGCCTGGCCGAAGTGATCGTCGGCTTCAACGACCTGGTCGACGAAGAGCCGGCACCGCCGGCGGTCGTTGCCGATGACAGCGCCGATGCGGACGCCGAAGGCGACGAGGACGAGGACGACGATGTCGACGGTGGCGATGAAGAAGCCGCACCGACCGGTCCGGATCCGGAGGAAGTCGCCGCGCGCATGCAGGCACTGAGCGATGCCTTCAACGCTTTCAAGAAGGCCGCGACCAAGGGCGACAAGAAGAACCTGCCGCGCCTGCGCGAAGAGATGTCGGCGGTGTTCGTCACCCTGAAGCTGCCGCTGCCGCTGACCGACGTGCTGACCAAGCAGTTGCGCGACACCATGGCCGACATCAAGTCGCATGAGCGCCGTGTGCTGAACCTGGCCACCGTCACCGCGCGCATGCCGCGCAAGGACTTCATCCGTTCCTGGGAAGGCAACCAGACCAACCTGGAGTGGGTGGAAGACGCACTGAAGCGCAAGCAGAAGTGGTCGTCGGCCCTGCGCGAAGTGAAGGACCAGATCATCGCCGAACAGCAGGCGACGATCGACATCGAGAAGCTGACCCAGCTGGACCTGGAAGAGCTGAAGGAAATCAGCCGTGCCATGGCCTACGGTGAAGCCAAGGCGCGCAAGGCCAAGAAGGAAATGGTCGAGGCCAACCTGCGCCTGGTGATCTCGATTGCCAAGAAGTACACCAACCGTGGCCTGCAGTTCCTCGACCTGATCCAGGAAGGCAACATCGGCCTGATGAAGGCCGTGGACAAGTTCGAGTACCGCCGCGGCTACAAGTTCTCGACCTACGCCACCTGGTGGATCCGCCAGGCGATCACCCGCTCGATCGCCGACCAGGCGCGCACCATCCGTATTCCGGTGCACATGATCGAGACGATCAACAAGTTGAACCGCATTTCCCGCCAGATGCTCCAGCAGTACGGCCGCGAGGCTACGCCGGAGGAGCTGGCCAAGGAAATGGACATGCCGGAAGACAAGATCCGCAAGGTGATGAAGATCGCCAAGGAGCCGATCTCGATGGAAACCCCGATCGGCGACGACGAGGATTCCCATCTGGGCGACTTCATCGAGGACACCAACGTGGAGTCCCCGATCGAGAACACCACCAACATCAACTTGTCTGAAACCGTTCGCGACGTGCTGGCCGGCCTCACCCCGAGGGAAGCCAAGGTGCTGCGCATGCGCTTCGGCATCGACATGAACACCGACCACACGCTGGAAGAGGTCGGCAAGCAGTTCGACGTGACCCGCGAGCGCATCCGCCAGATCGAAGCGAAGGCCCTGCGCAAGCTGCGTCACCCGAGCCGTTCGGAGCAGCTGCGCAGCTTCCTGGATATCGATTGATAGCCAGCGGCTGTTGAAGCGTTGAGAGAGACCCCGCCTGGTGCGGGGTTTTTCTTTGGTCGTTCCCGGCCATGCCGCTCGGATCCTGACGATGTCGCATCTGCCATTTGATTACGTCCCGCGGTGGCCGCACGCTGACCGTGCAGATGCTCAACACATCGCGTAGGCAGGCCGGTCTCCATCGGCGCTGATGCAAGCGCGCAGCAGGTCACGTACATCACATGCGGCCTGCGGCACTGATTTGCCATGCATCCGGAGTAACGCCATGAATGATGTGGAGCACGATCTGTCTGATTCCCGGCAGACTGATTTTTCGTCGCTGCTTGATTGGGATGAGGTGATGCAGGATGAGCGTGAGGATCGGCTGGGGTTTGCCCGCCGCACGACGTATGCGTTGCTGACGCTGTCTGGTGCGGAACTGGTCGAGGGCTTTGACGGCGGCAACCAGAAGGCACTGGAAGAGGCCAGGAGGACGGTGGCGCTGTTCCAGGCACATCTGCGGCGGCAGATGTGGTTTGCGGAAGCGGCGGAGAAGCGGTTGGGGCGCGTTGCTGAGGCTCTTGCTGCTGCCGGGTAGCCGATCGAGCATGGCCTCCACTACACTGTGGCGCTGCGCAGGGCCTATAGCTCAACGGTTAGAGCAGGGGACTCATAATCCCTTGGTTCCAGGTTCGAATCCTGGTGGGCCCACCATCGAATCAGGCACTTGGAATTATCTGCAGTGTCTTTTCGTCGAGCCAGCGCAACCCGGTGGCATGCACAAAGCTCCGCCGCCTGAGCGAGCGTCATCAGCTTGTTAGCCTGATCCATCAGCGCTTCCCCTTCGTTGGTCACAGCGGCTCAAGCGGGCAAGAGCCTCTTCCACCCGCGCAGACCTCGGTGCAACAGATGGAGTGTTGGAGCCAACACGCCCACGCATGGCCCAGTGGCTGGCATTGTGAATAGCCCTATACAGTTCACTCTTCTCATAGAGCTGCTTGCCCATGAAGTTCCTAGGGACAAGGCCGAGATCAGGAGCGTTCTTCCGGAACTGGCCGGACGACAGCCGCAATAGTGCGCGGCCTCGTCAACAGTGAGCCACTCCTTGCCTGAAATATGAAACGAAGGACCGCCAACCGCTGGCGGAGAGCTTTGATCTCGTCCTGCAGGGAAATGTCGGGTTCAGAGGTATCCATTTAGATCTTCGCCAGCGTGTCCCGACCACCCCGCCGCAGTACGGGCCGTGCCGGAACCCAGGAGATCGGCGAACGGGATTTCAGGGACAGTCACGTCGCCTCCACCGGACGTTCGCCGGGCTGTGCGCCAGTGGCCTACGCCCCTGTGCGGCCCATGGTGCTCCACGCGCACGCTCACTCACCAGTTCCGCATCAGGTACACAGCCAAACCCAGCAGCGCGCAGCAGGCCAATACCTGGATGACACCCCGTTTGAAACGGAACAGGGCCACGACGGCGAACAGCGTGAGCAGCGCCGATGGCCAATCGAACGGGCCGACAAACCCCTGCGGCCAGAACACGTGGTAGCCAAAAAACAGGGCCAGGTTGAGGATCACGCCGACCACGGCGGCGGTGATGGCCGTCAACGGCGCGGTGAACTTCAGTTCGTTGTGCGTCGATTCCACCAGCGGGCCACCCGCGAGAATGAGCAGGAAAGAGGGCAGGAAGGTGAACCAGGTGACCACGCTGGCAGCCACCGCGCCAGCCAGGAATGCCTGACCAGTACCCACTGCATCAGCGGCATGCCCACCGACGAAGCCGACAAAGGCCACCACCATGATCAGCGGCCCCGGCGTGGTCTCGCCCAAGGCCAGGCCGTCAATCATCTGCGTGGGTGTCACCCAGCCGTAGTGGACCACCGTGCCCTGGTAGACATAGGGCAGCACCGCATAGGCGCCGCCAAAGGTCAGCAGTGCGGCCTTGGTGAAGAACCAGCCCATCTGGGTCAACGTGCCTTCCCAACCAAACAGCGCGGTCAACACGCCCATGGGCAACGCCCATAGCGCCGCGCCTGTGGCTGCCAGCACGATCAGGCGCCGCCAGCGAAAGCGCGCATGCGCCGGCGCAGGGGTATCGTCGTCGATCAGCGCAGGTCCGAACGTCTGCCGCGGGGCACGTTGGTCACCATCGACGCCGAACATCCGTGGGGCGAATCGTCCGCCGCAATAACCGATCAGCGCAGCACCCAGTACGATCAGCGGGAAGGGCAGGCCGAAGGCGAAAATGGCCAGAAACGAGGCAGCGGCGATCACCTGCAACCAAGCATTCTTCAGCACGCGCGTGCCGATGCGATAGGCGGCATGCACCACGATGGCCGTGACGGCCGGCTTGATCCCGTAGAACAACCCGGCCACCACGGGCATTTCACCGAACGTCACATAGAGCCATGACAGCCCGATCAGGATGAGCAGCGAGGGCAGCACGAACAGCATCCCGGCAACCACCCCGCCCCAGGTACGGTGCATCAGCCAGCCAATGTAAGTGGCGAGTTGCTGGGCTTCCGGCCCGGGCAACAACATGCAGTAGTTCAGTGCATGCAGGAAGCGCCGTTCGGAAATCCAGCGCCGACGCTCGACCAGCTCCTGGTGCATGATCGAAATCTGACCGGCGGGACCGCCAAAACTGATGAAGCCGAGCTTCAGCCAGAAGGCAACGGCCTCCCGGAAGCTGACCGATCGCGGTGGCTGCAGCGGATCCTGCGTGTCCTGCACTGTGTGCTTCACGTTGAGACGATTCCCTGACGAGGTTGGCCAGCCAGCCGTCAGCAATGACGGAAGTCGCGGTCAGCCGTTGATCGTCCTGGTCCAGTGCCTCCCGCATCCGGCGAGGGTACTCTCGCTGCCCTGGTCTGGCGTTACAGCTGCGTGCGCCGCCCACGCCCATCGATGCTGTAGCGCCCGGCTCCGGTGCAGGCCAGCAGCAGGAAGCCACCGGCCAGGCCCAGGTTCTTCAGGAACATGATCTGCTGGGTCTGATCGGCGAAGTTGTGGTGGAAGATGAAAGCGGTGACCAGGCTGAAGCCTGCGAGCACGACCGCCACCAGCCGGGTCTGGAAGCCGAGCAGGATGCACAGGCCGCTGCCGATTTCGAAGGCGATGGTCGGCCAGAGCAGGATGCCGGGTACTCCCATCGCCTCCATGTAGCCCTGGGTACCGCTGAGATCGCCGAGCTTGCCCAGCCCGGAGACCAGGAACAGGGCCATCAGCAGGATGCGTGCAAGCAGGTAGGCGAGCGAATGCGATGAAGTGCTCACGTCGAGGTCCTCGGAGATGGCCGACGCAGGCGATCGGAGCCCACCGGCGGTGAAGCCCGTGTCTACGCGCCGGGCAAGGCGCCTTGACAGCTGCCGCGCTGCAGTAGACCTTTCCCGCATGACGATCGATATTGAATCGCTCAGCCTTCGCGAGCTGGGTGCCCTGGTGGTTGCCGCTGAACAGCGGAAACAGCTGATTTCCAGCCGCCGTCCGGCCAGTGCGGTGCGGCGGATGCTGAAGGCCGCCGCCGCCGAAGCCGGCTACACCCTCGAAGAACTCTTCGGCGGCCAAGCCTCGGAAACACCTGCGCCCGCCCGCAAACCCGCCCGCCGTAAATCCGGCAAAGTCGCGCCCAAGTATCGCGACCCGGAATACAAGCGCCTGACCTGGACCGGTCGCGGGCGCATGCCGCGCTGGTTGGCGTCCAAGGTGTCGATGGGCCACAAGGTCACCGATTTCCTGATTCCTGGCTTGGCCAGGCCGACCGCTGGCAGGACCAGCACCATCGGCAAGCGGACCGTCATCAAGAAGGGATGAGGCTGCAGCACTGCTACCCTGCCCGGGTCTTTCAACCAAGGAACACGGGATGGCACACGCGAGTGGCATGACGATCACGCCGAAAGTCCTGCACGCCGCCGCAGGCGCGGCCGTGCTGGTCAGCCTGTTGGCCTGGGCGGTGGAATGGAGCGGGATGGCCTATGTCTGCCCGTACTGCCGCGTGCAGCGCACGGTCATCGGCGTGCTCGGCCTGCTGACGCTGTTCGCGCGCCCGGGGAGCCTCATCGTGCCCTGGTTGTCGTACACAGCGGGTGGCTTCGCCTTCGTGGTCGCAGCGATGCAGCACTTCAACGGTTGGAAACGCATTTCCGCAGGCGACTTCAGTTTCAATGAGCAGTGGTACATCGACCCTTGGCTGTTGTCGGGCTGCGCGATGCTGATCCTGGTGGCGCAGCTGATGCTGGTGCAGGCCGCCTGCCGGCGCAGCTTGCGCTGAGTGTTTCCACGCATGGCGTGGAACTACCCGTTCTGGAATACCGCCAGCTGCGCGGCGAAGGCGCGCTGGTAGGCGGGCCGCTGCGTCGCGCGGGCCACATAGGCGGCCACCGTCGGATACTCGTCGAGCAGCCCGCTGCTCTTCAGGCGCAGCAGCACCGAGACCATCATAAGGTCGCCCACGCTGAACTCGCCGTCCAGCCACAGCGCCTTGGCCAGCCATGTCGACAGTTGCGCCAGTCGCGCCCGAACCCGCTCATCCAGCATCGGCAGCCGTTGCGCGTACCACGGCTGCTCGCGCTCCAGCACCCAGGCCATGGAGCGCTCAACGATGGGTGGTTCCACCGTGTTCAGCGCAGCGAACACCCACATGAGCGCGCGCATGCGGGCGTCCGGATCGCGCGGCAGCAGGCCGGGGTGCTGTTCGGCCAGGTGCAAGACGATGGCGCCGGATTCGAACAGGGTCCGGTCGCCCTCCTGCCAGGTGGGAATCTGCCCGAACGGATTCCGTGCCAGGTGCGCGGGCTGCTTCATTTCGGTGAAGGTGAGCAGTTGTACGTCATAGGCTACGGCCAGTTCCTCCAGTGCCCAGCGCACGCGCATGTCACGGGCCAGGCCCTGGCCGCGGTCGGGGGAGGTGGCGAAGGCGGTGAGGATGGGAGGCATGGGGGCAGTCCGCGGTCAAGGATGGCTTTGATGCTCTGACGAGCGAGTGCGCCGTAAATCGACATGCGGGCGGTGCCCTGCACGTTGCCTGCACGTGTTCTGCACGCACGCACTGTCCTGGATACATCAGTCTGCCGGGGTCATCCGCAGAGACAGGTAACAGGCATGAATACCCCCGGAAAACCGAAGCCCAGTTGGCGCCAGAGAAACGTGCTGATGGGAGCACTCGTTGCGGTCCTGGTGATCGTGCTGATCATCCTCTTTGTTCCTTGGTGACCCTGCCCAGGATCGCTCGATGTGATCCACGCGCCACCGCCGCGTGAAAAAGTCAGTGCGGGTTGGGTGAAGTGATGTACGTATCAATCGTTGCTCACCTGCGAACCACACGAGTGTGTCCAGAGTGGATCCACAGGCAGCGCGGTCGAGGCTGCTTTTCTCCCCCGAAACGACGATACAGGAGCAACGCCATGAGCACCCAGTCCACCATCGAACATCGTCTCAACGACCTGATCGAGATCGCCCGTGACGGCAAGTCGTTCTATGAAGAAGCGGCGACCAAGGTGAAGGATGCCGAGCTGTCGGCCCTGTTCACCCGCATCGCCGGCGTCAAGGGCCGCATCGTCGCGGCGCTGAGTGGTTCGGTGGCTGCCAGCGGCGGCAAGCCGGCCGAGCATGGCACCGTGGTGGGTTCGATGCAGCAGTTCTACGGGAAGGTGCGTGCAGCCTTCGGTGACACCAACTATGGCTATGTGGCCGAGCTGGAAGAATCGGAGGACCGCCTGCTGGGCGCGTTCAAGGACGTGCTGAAGGACAACGAGCTGCCGCCGGCGGTACGCCAGGAAGTCACCCAGCTGTTGCCGGAAGTGCAGGAGTGCCACAACGTGATGCGCGCGCGCAAGCATGCGATGAAGGCGGCCTGACGATCAGCGGCGTCCCACTCCCCAGGGTCGCCGCGGCCGGGGCGGCACCGCTGCCCCGGCCACCCTTGCCGGTGTGCTGCTAGAAGGGGGCGGCCATCAGGCCGCCCCGATGCTTCAAGCGCACATTTTCGGAATCAGAACCGCACCGACCAGCGCACATTCGCACTGTGGTCGCGGCTTTCACTGCCGTACTGGCCGCTGTAGCCCAGTTCCAGCTGCTGGCGCTCGGTCAGCCAGGCCGACAGACCCAGTTCGGCCACCACCGCGTTGTCGGCGATCGGCGCGCCGTTGACCGCAAACGTCGTGCTTCCGTTGGCGAAGGCCAGGTTGGCGACCTGGCTGCGATCACCGGAAGCGCGGCGATAGCCGACGCCACCGCGCAGGTGCAGCCAGCTCTCCTGCTGGAACGAAGCCTTCAGTCCCTTGTCGAAGCGCAGGCCGGCAGTGGCGATCGTGGTTCCGGTATCGTCCACCTTGCCCTGCAGTGCCGCTGCTCCGCCGCGTTCGTTGACGCGCTTGAGGTCCACTTCCACGCGTGCGACCTGCAGGTAGGGCTCCAGCCCGGCTTCCGGGCCACCGAAGCGGTAGCCGGCTTCGATGAAGGCCTGGCGGGTACGGGCGTCGTAGCGCGCGCTCAGGCTGTCGCTGAAGCCTGCGAAGGCGACATCACGCGTGCTCTTCACCTCGTGCCTGCTCCACGCCACACCACCGCGCAGGCCGAAACCGCCCCAGTTGTGGCTGGCGTAGGCACCGAAGTGCGTGTTGTCGATCTTCGACTTGGCGCGACGCTCCTGCTGCTTCACGTCGGTGCGGCCCGTACCGGCCAGCACGCCGACCTGCCAGCCGGAGAACTCGCGGTCGATGCCGACCAGCAGGCCGTTGCTGTTGGCTTCGGTGCGGGCAGTGTTGACGTCACCGTCCAGCTTGCTATTGCCACCGATGGCCTGCACCCATGCACCCGTCGCGTCACCCACGTCGCTACCGGGCGCGGCGGCGCCGACACGGCGTGACAACGCGGCATCGCGCACGTAGCGGCTGCCCTCGACCAGGGCGATGGCCGTGGCCGGATGCAGCTCGCCGCTGAGGCCATCGAGCACGCCTCCAACCTGCTGCGGGAACAGCTGGGTCAGTGGTTTGGGCAGGCCCTGGGCGATCGGCAGCAGGTCGGCGGCGGCCGCCACGGCACGCTGGTTGGGCGTGTGCGCGGCGGTGGTCAGTGAAGCGCCACGGGCGACGTCGATGCGCGTGCCGTTGGTGCCGTAGGCCAGGCTGAACTGCAGGAATGGGGAGAACGCGCTGAAGTCGGTCTTGGCGAACTGGCCGTTGATGCCTCCATCGGCACGCAGGAAGTTGAACTGCTCGCCGAGGTAGTACACACCCGGCTCCGGCAGCGCGACCAGCGTGCCGCCAAGGGTGGCGGTGCCGGTCACGTGCAACTGGTCACTGCGGCCACCCGGGGCCAGCTCGGCGGCATAGACGCCGGTGGCACCCTGCACGTAGTTGCCGTTGATGGTCAGCGTGCCGATCGAGTTGCCCGGCGCGATGATGCCGTCCACGCGGGTATGGCCGAGCGTGCCGACGCCCTTCAGCAGGCCGTTGGCGCCGACCGTGGTGGTGCCGCCGGTCTGCGTGCCGTTGAAGGACACCACGCCGCCGTTGATCACCAGGTTGCTGTTGTTCAACACGCCGCTGGCGCTGACCGTGCTCACGCCACCGGTAGTGGTCAGTGCGGTGGAGACCAGGCTGCCGTTGAGCAGCAACTGGCCGCCCTGTACTTCGACCGCCGAGGCAAGCGTGTTGGCGCCGTTCAATTCCAGCGTACCGTCCTGCAGTACCGCGCCGTTGAAGCTGTTGTTGCCGCTCAGGCGCAGCCAGCCGATACCGGATTTGGTCAGCTTGCCAGGGCCACCGATGTCGTTGGTCCAGTTGTCCCAGGCATCGCCTTCCCAGACTTTCAGGCCGCCGGCCTTCTGGTTCATCACCACGTTGGTGTCCACGCGCAGCGAGCCGTAGCCCTCGATGGCCTTCTTCAGGTCCACCATGCCCCAGCCGTAGATCGGATCGATGCCTGCTGCACCCAGGTCGCGTGCGGTGGTCAGCAGCACGTCGCGCACCTGCGCGTTGTCCAGATAGGGGAAGCGCTCCATCAGCAGGCCGAGCGCGCCGGTGATGTGCGGCGCCGCCATCGACGTGCCGGTCTTGGTGCCATAGACGTACTGGGTGTTCTCGCTGTCGATGATCAGCCGCACATAGGCGGAGGTGTTCTCGACGCGGCCCTGGATATCGCCGGACACGATGGTGCTGACGATGTCGGTGCCGGGTGCCGAGATGCACCAGTTGGCGGCAACGCCGCAGATGCTGGAACTGCCATCGATCACATAGTCGGTTTCGCCCGCAGCGGCGTTGGGTCGGCGGACGTTGGCCACGGCCAGCCAGTACGGTTCCAGTTCGGGCTTCCAGCGCGGCATGGCGGCCGTGATTCCGGCGACGGCGCCGCTGCCGTTGCCAGCCGACCACACCTGGATGAGGGTGGAGCCCGGGGTATCGCCATTGCTGGCGTAGATGCTGCCGTACACGCCGTAGTCGGCACCGATGTTGGCGTACTGCTGGTCCAGCGCGGCGGCGGTCATGTTGCGCGTGGAGATGCCCCAGCTGTGGTTGATGGCACGCACGCCCTGCGCCTGGATCTGTGCATACATATCCAGCGTGGCGGCGTCATCCGGATCGGTGCGGTACACCGCGCGCGGGCGATAGTAGTTGTCCGGATCCAGGCGCCACTCATAGTAGGTGTCGCCGAACACGCGGGCGGCGGTGAGATCCGCACCAAAGGCCACGCCATGCATGCCGGTGCCATTGCGGTTGGCGCCGATGGTGCCAAGCACATGCGTTCCGTGGTCGGCGTAGCTGAAGCCATAGGGCTGGCCGGCCGCGATCAGGCGTGCCGCGAGTGCGGCCGGAACGCCGGCACCGAGGCCGTAGTAGTTGTAGCCGGGCTGTTCGCCGCGGGTCTGCCCGCAGGCACCGGTCCCCGCGACCACACCCGGCGTCGCGCAGTCGGCACCGATGGTGATGCTGGAGGTATTGCGTCCTGCAAACTCCGGATGCGCCAGCGCGGAGCCCGAATCGAACAGCGCCAGGCGTACGCCCTTGCCGGTCAGGCCGCGTGCATAGGCGTAGTCCGCGCCCATCGCAGCCAGGCCCCAATCGGCGTTGAACTCATCGCTGCGCCAGCTGGCCGGATCGCCCGGGTTGCCAAGAACGGCGGTGCTGCTGGCGGCAGGTGCAGCGGTTGTCACTGCGGGTGCCATGCTGGCAGCGGGCTGCGCCCACGCGGCCTGCAGCTGGCGCTGCTGCTGCCAGGCCTCGAGTGATTCGCTGGCCATGGCTGGCAGTGCGGTGGCCAGCAGCAGCGAGCTGGCGACGGCAAGCGCCAGCGGGCGGTGCGACAGGGAGCGGGACGAACGGCCGTACAGCGGGTGATTCATCGGACAACTTCCTTGGTTGACGGACAACAAGGCCGTTAACGGCAAGGCAAGGCGACATCCCCCAGTGATGTGAAGACAATTTTATGAACGCGTTAATTTTCTGTGACGGGCATCTGCGGCGGCTCCGCCGGGCAGCGCACCGTGACTCTCTTTCGAGGTGCTGGAGCCGTCTTGTCGGGGCCGGTGGCGGGTCCGATGCGCTGCCGGACAACCCGCCGGACGAGCGCGGCAATTCGTCGATCCTGCCGTGGCGCAACATTGATGAGCTGGCCGGGCAGCTGCGTGTGCTGGGGTTGCTGCACCGCTGAGTCGAGCGGCATCGGCCTTCACCCAGCGTCCCGTGTGCAGCGCTAAGGTGGCCCGGCCTGGGATCACCAGGCTTATCAAGGAGCGATGTCGATGCGTACTTTCGGGAAAGTGATCGCCGGTGTTGTGTTCGCGTTGGCCTGCAGCGGCTCGGTGGCCGTGGCCGGACCGGTCCAGCCCTGCGATCTACCCTGCTGGAAGGCTTACCAGGCATGTGTGTCCGGTGGTGGTGATGCCATGGAATGCCAGTACGAATACGATCGATGTGTCATGGAGCGCTGCGGCGCGGTGTAAGCCCAGCCATGCTCGGCTGAAGACGGGCCCCGTCCGTGACGGGGCTCTTCTGCTCGCGCGCAAGGTCGGGCAGTCTCGACACATTCTTCCTGGCGGAGTGGAACATGGCCGTCAAGCGTGTCGTCGCCAACATCGCCACGCCCGATCCCTCACGTGCCGCGGCGTTCTATGGCGAGCTGCTCGGCATGCCGGTGGTGATGGACCATGGCTGGATCGTCACCCACGGCGGGCAGGGCAGTGCGCTGGCGCAGGTCAGCTTCGCCAGTGAAGGGGGTTCGGGCACGCCGGTGCCGGACCTGTCGATCGAAGTGGACAATCTGCAGGACGTGCTCCAGCGCATGCGCGCGGCCGGCATCGCGCTGGAATATGGCCCGGCCGACGAACCCTGGGGCGTTCGGCGCTTCTTCGTCCGCGATCCGTTCGGTCGGCTGTTGAACATCCTCGCCCACGCCTGAGCGGTGGATGGTGCCTCAGGCACGCTTGGCGGTGCGCGCGGGACGATGACCGTCCACCGGCGTGCTGGCCCTGCTCGCGGCATCCGGGCTGCTCCGGCAGCACAGGCGCGCCTGAACGCGCCGCGGTCAGCCCTGCTGGCGTTGTGGACCGTCCCCCGTTGGCGTCTCTTCGGCCGCTTGCCGCTGCTGCCGTGCATTGGCGTGGCGAGCGTGCCCGCCTTCGCGGCCGATCGCTGCCATGTGCTGGCGGTTGCGGCTGATCGCCTCGCCGCCCTTGCGGCCGGCCACGCGTGCCTCGGCCGGGCTGAACTCATGTGCATTGCCGGACGCATGCGCGGCGCGTCCTCCCTTTGCGGCGATCGCGCGCTGCTTGTCCTGGTCCATCGAGGCGAAGCCACGATGGGAAGTGCCGTGGTGCTGGTCGGCCATGGGAAGGCTCCCGTTGCATGGAAGGGAAGCTCATCCTTGCCGGTGCCCGGCTAACGGAGTGTCCGCACCAGTGCGGCTGCCTTCACGCCGCACCGTACTGCTTTTCACGGCGCAGGTACGCCGCTGCGCGCATCGCCCTGCGTGGCTAGGACGAACTGCACCCTTTACCCAGGCCGGCGTGATGGGTTCGTCCACGTTGAACGCGTGGACGCAGCGGCCGGCCAGGACGATTGGTTGATGGCCTGGCGCGCCGATGCCCGCAGCAATGGTGCCGGCGTGCGCGAGGTGCGGGTGATGGAGGGCAACATCGGCTACCTGCGCCTGAGCACCTTCTACCCGCTCGATCTGGCCCGGCCGAAGCTGGCCGCCGCCTTCACCCTGCTGGCCGACACCGATGGCCTGGTGCTGGATCTGCGCCAGAACGGGGGCGGCGACGATGCGAGTGCCGACCTGCTGGTACGCACGCTGCTGGACGCGAAGATCGACGCGGTGCAGCAGCTGGACCAGCGCGGCCGGCGCACGCCGGTACCGCTGCCGCCTGCCAGCCTGCCTGCGTACCTGAAACCGCTGGTGGTGCTGATCGACCGCCGCACCGGTTCGGCGGCCGAGTTCGTCGCCTATTCGCTGCAGGCACTGGGCCGCGCGCGGATTGTCGGCACGCGCAGTGGCGGTGCCGCGCATATGTTTGGTGATCCTGTGCTGCTGCCCGATGGCTATCAGATCAGTATTCCCGACCGGCAACCCATCAATCTGCGCACCGGTGGAAACTGGGAACGTACTGGCGTGAGGCCTGATGTGGCCGGCGGCGACGATCCGCTGTTCATCGCGGCAACTGCTGGCGCCTGCGAAGTCGTCAAGATGAACGCACGATTGCATGGCTGTCCTATCGCGGATGCGCGATTGCATGCCTAGAATCGAAGCATCCCGGTAGTTCCCGGGCGCTTCGAGTGAATGGACTCAATGAAGATTCTGTTGACCGGCAGTTCCGGCCGCATCGGGCGCGCGATCTTCGGTGCGTTGGCGGCTGCCCACGAAGTGGTGGGGCTGGACCGCAGTCCGTTTGCCACCACGCGCATCATTGCCGATGTCAGCGATCGGCAGGCCGTCGCGCGCGCGGTGCAGGGCGTGGATGCAGTCATCCATACCGCGGCCCTGCATGCCCCACATGTCGGCCTGGTGCCGGATGCGGTGTTCCAGCAGATCAACGTGGAGGCCACCGCACACCTGCTGCAGGCGGCACGCGAAGCCGGTGCACGGCGCTTCGTGCTGACCAGCACCACTGCGTTGTATGGCCATGCCGTGGTGGCCGGTGGCTGCCGTTGGATCGACGAAGACACCGAGCCGCTGCCGCGCACGATCTACCACCGTACCAAGCTGCAGGCAGAGACCCTGGCCGAAGCCGCCGCCACGCCGGGCTTCAGCGTTCGCGTGCTGCGCATGGGCCGGTGTTTTCCGGAACCGCCCGAACGGATGGCGATGTTCCGCCTGCATCGCGGTATCGACGCCCGCGATGTGGCCAGCGCACATGCTGCACTGCTGCTCGACGAAGGCGCCCGGTTCGCGCGCTACCTCGCCTGTGCCCCGACGCCGTTCCGGCGCGAGGACTGCCTGGAGCTGGCCACCCACCCGCGCAGCGTGCTGGCCCGTCGCGCGCCGCAGCTGCTGGCCGAGTTCGAACGCCGTGGTTGGCCGCTGCCATTGAGCATCGACCGTGTCTACGACAGTGCCCGCCTGCGCGGCGAGCTGGGCTGGCAACCGTGCTTCGGGCCGGACGACGTGCTTCAGCAGTATGCCGTCGGCAGCATCGAGGTACTGCCGCGGGCACAGTGGATCAAGGACCGCGTGGCCGAGTGAGGGCATCGCGAGAGGGGGAGCGTTGAGCCGACCCTGAGCGGATTCAGGAATGTGCAGGCCGACCGCCTCAACCTCGTTGGCGGGCGGCCGCTAACTCAGTGCGCTTCCAGCGCCGGGCGCGCCCCGGCGGCCGGTGGCCTGCGCGACGGATCGCGCGCCTGCGCGGTGCCCTCGTGGTGCCGGTCGTCCTGAACTGCCTTGCGGACCCTCCCATGTCTTCTTCCCGCTCTGCCGCTGCCCAACGCCCGGGCAGCATCGCCCACAAGTTGATGCTGGGCACCGCCGTGATCGCGCTGCTGTGCTTCGGCCTGACCGCCTTCCTGATCTACCGGCAGGCCAGCGCCAGTCTGATCAGCGCCTCGCGCCAGACCATGACCAGCGAGGCCAACGCTGAGGCGCGCCAGGTGGCGGCTGATCTGGGCACCGCTTTCGCCAGCAATGACGCCATGGTCGAGGCCGTGCTGGCCCAGCGTGCCCGTGGTGATATACCCGACCGCGCCAGCTTGGCGGCGGTGCTCGGCGAACAGCTGCGTGCTCATCCTCAATGGCTGGGCAAGAGCACCATGTGGGAGGCCGATGCCTTCGACGGCAAGGATGCGGAGTTCGTCAATACCGAAGCACACGATGCCACCGGCCGCTACATGAGCTACTGGGCCTGGCAAGACGGCAAACCGCAGCAGTCGGTGATGACCGACTACACCGAGACTGCCAGCGGTTCCGGTGACTGGTACATGGTGCCCAGCCGCGACAAGCTGCCGAAGGTCAGCGAACCTTACGCCTATGACATCGCCGGCCAGAAGGTGCTCATGAGCACCCTGAGCACGCCGATCATCGAGAACGGCAGATTCCTGGGCGTGTTCACCGTCGACTTCTCGCTGGCAGCGCTGCAGAAGCACCTGTCAACGCTGAAGCCGATGGGGGCTGGCCGCGTCGAACTGCTGTCGCCCAAGGGCGTGGTGCTGGCCTCGGCCAATGCCGCCGAGATCGGCAAGCCGCGCAACGATGCCCTGACCCGCAGCATGCTGGCCGACATCGCCGCCGACCGTCCGTTCGAGGCCTTCAGCCCCGACGCGGCCGGCAATGTACGCGTGTATGTGCCGCTGCGCGTGGGCGACGCCCCGCAACGCTTCGCGCTGGGCGTGGTGATGCCGCATGCGGTGATCGTGTCTGAGGCACGCCAGCTGCTGTGGCTGACCCTGCTGGTCGGCGTGATCGCCGCGCTGACCCTCAGCGCCGGCGTCTACGTGCTGCTGCGCCGCCTGGCAATCCGCCCGTTGGCCGAAGCGGTACGCGTGGCCGGAGATGTCGCCGCCGGCAAGCTGGACAGCACGCTGCCGGCGCGCAGCAACGACGAAGTGGGGCGCCTGCTGGACGCAATGCAGGGCATGCGTGGGCAGTTGCAGTCGGTGATGGCTGCGCAGGCCGAAATGGCGCGCCGGCACGATGCCGGTGAACTCAGCTATCGCATGGATGCTGCGGCCTTCCCGGGCGAGTACGGCCGCATGGTGGCCGACAGCAACCAGCTGGTGGCCTCCAGCAATGCGGTCACCCAGCGCCTGGTTGAAGTGATGCAGCGCTATGCCGTGGGCGACCTCAGCGTGGACATGGAAGTGCTGCCGGGCGAGAAGGCGGTGTTCACTGCCGCAATGGCGACCACCAAGCGCAACCTGGCCGCTATCAACGAGCAGATCCAGCAACTGGCCGCCGCCGCCGCCGCCGGTGACTTCGCCGTGCGCGGTGATGCACTGCGCTTCGAGCATGATTTCCGCCGCATGGTGGAGACCCTGAACACAATGATGCAGGTCAGCGACCACAACCTGGCGGCACTGTCGACGCTGCTGCGCGCGATCGCCGCCGGTGACCTCAGTGCGCGCATGCAGGGCGACTTCCACGGCGTGTTTGCGGTGATGCGCGACGATGCCAACAGCACCGTGCAGCAGCTGACCCAGATCGTCGGCCAGATCCAGCAGTCGGCGGCCAGCATCCGCCTGGCCGCCGGTGAAATCGCCGCCGGCAACAGCGACCTGTCGCGCCGCACCGAACAGCAGGCCGCCAACCTGGAAGAAACCGCCGCGTCGATGGAAGAACTGACCTCCACCGTGCGCCAGAATGCCGACCATGCGCTGCAGGCAAACACGTTGGCCGGTTCCGCAGCGGGCGTGGCCAGCGAAGGCGGCCAGGTGGTCAGCCAGGTGGTGCACACGATGGAGCAGATCGAGGCGTCTTCGCAGCGTATCGCCGAGATCATCTCGGTGATCGATGGCATCGCGTTCCAGACCAACATCCTGGCGCTGAACGCCGCAGTGGAAGCGGCGCGCGCCGGTGAACAGGGTCGTGGCTTCGCAGTGGTGGCCAGTGAAGTGCGGGCGCTGGCGCAGCGCTCGGCGGGTGCTGCCAAGGAGATCAAGGAGCTGATCGACGCCTCGGTGGCCCAGGTCGGTGCCGGCGCGCAGCTGGTGCACGGTGCGGGGCGCACCATGCAGGACATCGTCGGTCAGGTCGGCCGGGTCAACGAGATCATGGCCGAGATCTCGGCCGCGTCGCGCGAACAGTCGGCCGGAATCGAGCAGGTCAACCAGACCGTGGTACAGATGGACGAAACCACCCAGCAGAACGCCGCGCTGGTGGAGGAAGCCAGTGCCGCCGCCCGTGCGATGGAGGAGCAGGCCGAGCAGCTGGCAGTGGCGGTGTCGCGCTTCCGCCTGCAGGCCGAGCCGGAGGGCATGGCCCGCCGCGCGGCTTGATGCCGGAAACGAAGACGCCCGGCGGCTGCCGGGCGTCGGATGCATCCTTGCCGCGCATCCTGCGCAGGTCTGATGGCTCAGAACATTCCTTCAAACGGATTCCAGCTGGCGCGTCCTTCCACCTTTTCCAGGTAGTAGCTGTAGTTGGTGCTGGAGGCGACCAGCAGGTTCATGGCGATGAACAGCATGCGCCCGACGACATCCGGCAGGAACATGCTGACGATGGCCAGCGCGATGTTGATGCCGATCACCACCAGTGCCTTGCGCCACATGCCGAGAATCAGCAGGTAGATGGCACCGAAGAACAACGCGAAGAAGTTCAGGTTGATCTTCAGGCGGTCACCAAAGGACAGCGCCTTCCAGGCCTGCTTGAAGCCGGGGTTCTTGGGGGCGCCGTGCTGGCGGAAGAAGTTGAAGCGGAACTGCCACTTCGGGCTGAACTGGGACAGGTCGGTGGTATTCATTGGGAAACATCCCTGTGAGAAAACGTTTTCATGATAGGACAAGTCCTATTCAGGATCCAAGCGCTAGCGTCAAGAATGTGACGCCTGCCTTGTTCCGCGCCTGCGGCCAAGCGCCGCGCCGTCACCCACCCGCCTTGCTTTTAGGATAGGGTGCGCAGTTCCGCTGCCGCCCCGGCTGAGCCCGTGCGGCGGCGGGATGTCCATGGAGGTTGCATGACCACACCTGCTACACCGGAAAACGCACCGGGACCGGTGCTCCTGCCGACACCTGAAGTGGTGCAGGCACAACAACTGCTCGCACGCCAGCAACTGGCGGTGGCGATGGACCGTGCGCGCACGGCCGCCACGCGGGATGCGGCTCCGGCCGCGCTGGAAAGCGAGTAACCCGCAACACCGTCGATCGCGCTGGCATGTCGCCAGCGCGATCACGGCGCGTGCCGCCGGTCAGAACCGCGCGGTCATGCTCAGGAAGTAGCTGCGCCCGGCGACGAAGTAGTCGGTGGAGCCTTCCGCATACAGCTTCTTGTCGGCCAGGTTGCTGACGCCACCGCGCAGGGTCAGCACTTCGTTGACGTTCCATGCCGCGGTCAGGTCATACAGCGTATAGGCCTTGAGGAAGGTCGTGGCGGTGCCGGTCTGCCTGCCGGTGTACTGCGCCGACAGGCTGCCGGAAAACACCGTGCTGGGCGCCCAGTCCAGCGACGAATAGCCGGAGAACTCCGGTGTATCGATCAGGTTGCGGCCGGTGGTCAGGTTCCTGGCTTCCTTCATCCAGGTCGCCGAGGTGCGCCAGCGCCACTGCTCGCCGAAGCGGACGTTGAGGTTGCCTTCCATGCCTCGGGTGCGCGCGCGCTGTACGTTGCTCATGCGCGTCCACCAGATGCCGTTGAACCGGCCCAGTGGTGCGTACTCGATCTTGTTCCGGAAGTCGGTGTGGAAATAGGTCACGCCGACATCGATCAGGTCATTGTCGAAACTGATGCCGATCTCGCGGTTGGTGCTGGTCTCCGGATCCAGGTCCGGGTTGCCGGCCATGTAGCACCCGCCGCGGGTGTAGCCCAGCGGGATCAGCGAGGTGCAGCCGCGGCCCCCGGACTGGGTAGCGGCACTGGCCGAGTTCTCGGTCAGGCTGGGCGCACGGAAGCCCTTGGAGACGCCACCGCGGATCGTCCACTGTTCGGCCGGGTGCCACACCAGGTACCCACGCGGGCTGACGTGGCCGCCGAACTGCTCGTGATGGTCCAGGCGCGCGCCCACGGTCAGGGCCAGGGTGCGGTGCAGTTTCAGCTCGTCCTCGGCAAACAGCGCCCAGGTGTCCACGTCCAGAGTGGAGCCGCTGACCGCGTTGCCGGCATAGTCGATCGGCGCGCGGCCGATGGTGTCGGTGTTGGTCAGCTCCTGCCGCTTCCATTGGCCGCCTACGGCGAACTGGTGTTCAACGCCGAGGGTGAACGGCGTGGTCAGGCTGCCCTCGATGATCGTATCGGTCGCTTCGGAACGGCCGGCAGCACCGATGTCGTTCCTGTACTCGGTCCAGTACGCACTGATCTTCGAATTGCCGAAGCGCCACTTGCCATCGTGGTTGAGCGCCAGCGAGCTGCGCTTGAGCTCACTGGCACCCCAGGCACCTTCGTCCTGCTTTTCCAGCGACGCATCGATGAAGGCCTGCTGCACGCCGTGCCCGGCTTCCAGCGACAGTTCCTGTGCGTCGCTCAGCTTCCACTGCAGCAGCGCATCGACGTTGCGGTCCTTCTCGCCGGCATAGGCGTTGCCGTAGACACCGCCGTTGGAGCGGTCCGAATCGCGGCGCATGCTGTTGGCGCCGATGCGCAGGCCGAAGCGTTCGCCCAGCGGTCCGGAGAACGTGGCGCCGATCTGCTGGGTATCGCCGCGCTTGCCGTCAGCCGGGCGGGTGTAGCTGTGGGTGGCGCTGCCGTTCCATTCGTCGCCGATGCGCCGGGTGATGATGTTGATCACCCCGCCCATCGCATCGGAGCCATACAGCGACGACATCGGCCCGCGCACCACTTCGATGCGCTCGATCTGGTCCGGCGAGATCCAGTTCAGGTCCTGGCGACCGAGGTCGGGGCGATAGTGGGTCGAGGCCGAGCTGCCCATGCGCTTGCCGTCCACCAGCACCAGCGTGTAGTTGGACGGCATGCCACGCAGCTTGATCTTGGACTGCTCGCCGACGGCGCTGAGGCCGCCGGTCACGCCCGGTACGCGGCTGAGCAGGGCGGCCAGGTCCGGTACCGGCTGGCGCTCGATGTCCTCACGACTGATCACGCTGATGCTGGCCGGGGCATCCTTGATCCACTGCTGGCTGCCTGAAGCCGTGACCACTACGGTATCCAGGTCCTTGGTGGAGGCATCGGCGGCGGCCTCTGCGGTGGCCAGGCCGGGCAGGGCCAGCAGGCAGGCGGTGGCCAGGCGGGTGCGCGGCAGGCGCGCGGAACGGGAACGGGACGACAGGGACATGACGGCTTCCATGGGAGGTGGGGTGACCCGGTGGAAGCAGCAGGCGCAGGCAGACAGCAGGCAGCCCCCCCTTCCGTGGGTCGTCGGGTGCGCGGTCAGGACCGGCGCAGCTGGGTGGGTCGCGGCCGTGCGGAGGACGGTGACCTGCCTGGTTGATTAAATGATAACCGTTCGCGTTTGTTACGATCCAGTACCGGGGGCGATGCAATGACATCTGGCCATGCCCTGGCGTGATCGCCTGCTATTTGCTGAATGGGGACAAATCCCGGTGTAGACCTTCGCACCCGGCTTACATTCTGCGCCCTAGACTGGGTCGCATTTTCGATTCCGCCCCGTTGGAGATCGTGTGGGTTCCGGTAGTGACAGACATCGACTGTGCGGCGTGAGGCCGACACAGCCAGGACAAGTGCGGGCGCCGGGAAAGCGCGCCGGGAACCTTGGTGCATGCAGCCCGGCCGGGATGGCCGGCCGTGCCGACGGCGCGGAGTAAGCGACGATGGGGGTGCAGACCATCCATGCGGAAGCAGGAACGCCCCGGCTCGATGCCGGCTGGGCGCTGCTGCCCGCTGAATCGCCGTTGCCGATGCCCGAACAGACCCTGCGCGAAGGCGCGCTGAAGGTCCGGCGGCATCGCACCTCGCCGCGCTTGATCGGCCTGCGCCGGCTGTACCTGTTTGGTGGCACGCTCGGCATGACCGCCGTGGCTACGCGGATGATGTGGCGGGTGCTGTCGGCCAATGGCATCAGCGTGCTCGAAGCCTGCCTGCTGGTGCTGTTCGTCGGCCTGTTTGCCTGGATCGCGCTGTCGTTTGCCAGCGCCCTGGCCGGCTTCCTGACCGCTGTGTTCGACCGGGGCTATCGGCTCGGCATCGACCCGGACAAGCCGTTGCCGGCCGTGCACAGCCGTACTGCGCTGTTGATGCCGACCTACAACGAAGACCCGCGCCGCCTGCTGGCGGGCCTGCAGGCGATCTACGAGTCGGTGGCGGCCACCGGCCAGCTCGACCGCTTCGACTTCTTCTTGCTCAGCGACACCCGCCGCGAGGACATCGCCGCTGCCGAGGAACAGGTGTTCGCCGAGCTGCGCGAGCGTGTCCCGGAGGGGCAGACGCGCCTGTTCTATCGTCGACGTGGTGACAACAGCGGGCGCAAGGCCGGCAACATCGCCGACTGGGTCCGCCGCTTCGGCGGTGCCTATCCGCAGATGCTGATCCTTGATGCCGACAGCCTGATGACCGGCGACAGCATCGTGCGCCTGGTGGCCGGCATGGAACACAACGCCGACGTCGGACTGATCCAGACCCTGCCGTCGGTGATCGGCGGCCGCACCCTGTTCGCGCGCATGCAGCAGTTCGGTGGCCGCGTGTACGGGCCGGTGATCGCCCGAGGCGTGGCCTGGTGGCACGGTGCCGAGAGCAACTACTGGGGCCACAACGCCATCATCCGTACCCGTGCCTTCGCCGACCACGCCGGCCTGCCGGCGCTGCCCGGGCGCAAGCCGTTCGGCGGCCACGTGCTCAGCCACGATTTCGTCGAAGCGGCGCTGATGCGTCGTGGCGGCTGGGCCGCGCACATGGTGCCCTACCTCGGTGGCAGTTACGAGGAAGGCCCGCCGACGCTGACCGACCTGCTGGTGCGCGACCGCCGCTGGTGCCAGGGCAACCTGCAGCACGGCAAGGTGGTCGGCAGCCGCGGGCTGCACTGGATCAGCCGCACGCACATGCTGATCGGCATCGGCCACTATTTCACCGCACCGATGTGGGCCATGCTGATGCTGATCGGCATCGCCATCCCGCTGTTCCAGGAAGGCATCGATTTCAACGCCCTGCTGCACCTGTCGCCCAGCGTGTACTGGCGCGCACAGGATGAAGAGCAGGTGGTGCGCCTGTTCGCCGCCACCATGGCGGTGCTGCTGCTGCCCAAGGTGCTCGGCTACCTGGCAATGCTGCTGGACCCGGTCGACCGCCGCGGTTGTGGCGGTCCGATCCGTGCCTTCGTATCGATGCTGGTGGAAACCGTGCTCGCCGCGCTGATGGCGCCGGTGGTGATGTACGTGCAGTCACGCGGCGTGGCCGAAGTGTTGTCCGGGCGCGATTCCGGCTGGGACGCGCAGCAGCGTGACGACGGCGGCATCTCGTGGATGGCGTTGATCCGTGGCTACGGTGGCCTGGGGGTGTTCGGCGCCTTTATGGGCGTGCTGGCCTGGGCGGTGTCGCCGTCGCTGGCGGCCTGGATGGCGCCGGTGGTGATCGGCATGGTTCTGGCCGTTCCGGTGGTGGCGCTGACCTCCTCGCGCGGCCCCGGTGCTTTCCTGCATCGCCTCGGCCTGCTCGATATTCCCGAAGAGAACATTCCGCCACCGGTGCTGGTACGCGCCGCGCAGCTGCGGCGGGAAGCGGCCGAGCAACCGCCGCTGTACTGATTGCCCCGCGCCAGCGGCATAATGCGGCTCGAACTTGAAGGAGCCGCATCATGCTGCAAACGGTGGAACAGGAAACCGGCGCCTCGCCGCAGTGGTCGGTGATCTGGTTGCACGGCCTCGGCGCCGACGGCCATGATTTCGCGCCGATCGTGCCGGAACTGGTGCGGCCGTACTGGCCGGCGCTGCGCTTTGTGTTCCCGCACGCACCCGTGCGGCCGATCACGATCAACAACGGCGTGCCGATGCGCGGCTGGTACGACATCGTGGGCATGGACTTCCGTTCGCGCGCCGACATGGCCGGCGTGCAGGAATCGGTGGTGCATCTGGACGCACTGATCGCGCGCGAGATCGAGCGCGGCATCGCGCCGGAGAAGATCTTCCTGGCAGGCTTCTCGCAGGGTGGGGCGATCATCCTGACGGCCGCGCTCTCGCGTACCGCGCCACTGGCCGGCCTGATCGCGCTGTCCACCTATCTGCCCGAAGCCGACAGCGCCACGCGTGTTGACGGCGCGGTGCAGGTGCCGGTGTTCATGGCCCATGGCAGTGGCGACCCGGTGATCCCGCAGGCCGTCGCCGCGCACAGCGCGCAGGCACTGCGTACGCTGGGCATGGATGTGGCGTGGCACAGTTACCCGATGGCCCACCAGGTCTGTGCCGAGGAGATCCAGGCACTGGGTGACTGGCTGCAGGAACGCCTGGGCGCCGCCTGAGCCATGTCGCCGGCCAGCACACCGCCGTGGATGCCGGAACTGTGCCGCCTGCCACGGCTGGCGGCGATGCTCGGCCTGGCCGAGCTGGTGGTGGTGGTACTGGCGCTGGCGCCGGACGGCAGCCGTCACTGGACCTTCGGCGAACTGCTGTCGGCCAGCGGATTCGCGCTGTGGCTGGCGCTGGCGGTGACCGCCAGCCTGTGCCTGCTGCGGCCGACCCTGTCGCGGCTGCCGCCGGTGATGGGCGCCATTGCGGCGACCGTGCTGGCCACCCTGATCGCGGTGGTCTGCGCCGGCATCGTGCACGCGCTGTACGCGGTGCTGGGCGACAACTTCGCCAGTGGCATCAGCTTCTGGCGTTTCACCCTCGGCAGCGCGGCAACCACGGCGCTGATCGCCGCGCTGGCGCTGCGCTACTTCTACGTAAGCGATCGCTGGGCCGCGCAGGTGCAGGCCAACGCGCGCGCGCAGGCCGACGCGCTGCAGGCGCGTATCCGCCCGCATTTCCTGTTCAACAGCATGAACCTGATCGCCAGCCTGCTGCATCGTGACCCGGCAGTCGCCGAGCGCGCGGTGCTGGACCTGTCCGATCTGTTCCGTGCCGCGCTGGGGGCGGGCGAGGGCGATTCCACCCTGCGCGACGAATGCGAGCTGGCCGAGCGCTACCTGTCGATCGAATCGCTGCGCCTGGGCGAACGCCTGCAGGTGCGTTGGCAGCGCGACGAGCCGCTGCCATGGGACCTGCCCTTGCCAAGGCTGGTACTGCAGCCGCTGGTGGAAAATGCCGTGCTGCATGGCATCTCGCGCCTGCCCGACGGCGGCACCATCGAACTGCAGCTGGCGCGCGAGGGCAATGAGCTGCAGATCCGCGTACGCAACCCGGCACCCGATCCGCAGGCGCCGGGGCTGGCGCTGGCACGCGGCGCCGGCCATGCCCAGCACAGCATCGGCCATCGGCTGGCCTGGCGCTTCGGCAGCGCCGCGCGGATGACGGCTGGCTGGAGCGAGGGCTACTATGCCTGCCAGGTGACAGTGCCGATCCAGTGAGGGAACGATCGTGAGGGTAGTCATCGCCGACGACGAACCGCTGGCGCGCGAGCGCCTGCGCAGCCTGTTGGCGGCACAGGACGGCGTGGACGTGGTGGCCGAGGCCGGCAACGGTGAGCAGGCCCTGCACGCGTGCGCGGAGCTGCAGCCGGACCTGGTCCTGCTGGATATCGCGATGCCCGGGCTGGATGGCCTGGAAGCGGCCCGCCACCTGGCCAGCTTCGAACCCCGGCCAGCGGTGGTGTTCTGCACCGCCTACGATGCGCATGCGCTGTCGGCGTTCGAGGCCGCAGCGATCGACTACCTGATGAAGCCAGTGCGTGCCGAACGGTTGGCGGCGGCGATCGCGCGTGCGCGCACGTTCCTGGCCGGCCGCGGTGGCCGGCCACAGGAGCACAGCGGGCAGCAGGCACGCAGCGTGCTGTGCGCACGCCTGCGCGGCAGCCTGCGCCTGATTCCGCTGGACGATATCCACTACCTGCAGGCCGAGGAGAAGTACGTGGTGGTGCACCACGCGCGCGGCGAGGACCTGATCGAGGAATCGCTGAAGTCGCTGGAAGAAGAGTTCGCCAGTCGTTTCATCCGCATCCATCGCAACTGCCTGGTGGCACGCCACGAGCTGGTGGAGCTGCGTCGGGGCTCGGGCGGGCAGGTGCAGGCGGTATTGCGGCATGGCAAGCAGCCGCTGGAAGTCAGCCGCCGGTGCGTGGCGACGCTGAAGCAGGAACTGCGGCACTTGTGAGAGTTCCGCGCGGCCTGCGGCCGCGACTGCTTGCGAGCAACATCGAAAGCAACAGCAACAGCAACAGCAACAGCAACAGCGTTTCATGGCTCGGTGTTGCTACTGCTGGGTCGGGCCGGGGTGGGGGCGCGGGACACGCCGTAAACCCTTCCATGGGGGCTCGATGGCGCCATCCATGGCGCCAACGGTCCCGCGCCCCCACCCCGGCCCAACCCTCTCGTTGTCTACTGCGTCGGACAGCAAGACCTTTGGTGTTGTTGGCTTGGAAAGAGGGG